>CAITHQ010000027.1 GCA_903892305.1 uncultured Alphaproteobacteria bacterium | reverse complement strand
TAGGGCTCAGTTGCCTTTGGCGCGCGCCTCACTTCAACCACACGGACGCGGACACCATCCAGGACCAAGGCCAATTCGCCGCGCTTTAACCTAAGAGCATCCTCGCCAAAGGCTTCGCGACGCCAGCCTGTCAAGGCCGGCGTTGCGGCCTCATCGTCATTGGCGATCATTTCCAAGTCCGACACGGTGGCAATCAATTTGGACGCGACGCCGGCGTCTTCCGAGCGCGCCTTAAGCAGAACCTTGAGCAATTCGACCACTGCACCCGCAGCAGGTGAAGATGACAATCTCGGCTTTTCAAGGACAGGGGCGTAGGCCTCAGGATCCCTGAGAGCCTCCTTAATAGCGGCCAAAAGATCGGGGCCAAAGCGGGACCCGGAAAAGCCCTTTGGCACCGACCGCAATCTATCAACCTGGCCCGCGTCAGTCGGAGCCTGGGTCGCAAGCTCATCGATCGCGTCGTCTTTAAGAATGCGGCCGCGAGGTTGGTCTCTTAGCTGAGCCGTGCGCTCCCGCCAGGCGGCGACAGCCTTATAAACGGCGAGATACTTAACCGTATTCTTTCGGGGGCGAAGACGCTTCCATGCGTTCTCAGGCTCAACATCATAGAGGGCCGGATCGCAGAGATTTTGCATCTCGTCGGTGACCCAGGCTAGGCGCCCCTCTTTTTCAAGGCGCTGTTTCAGCATGGGATAGAGCCGCGCAAGGTGGGTTACGTCAGCTAAGGCGTAGGTCAATTGGGCATCGGTGAGCGGCCGGCGCGCCCAGTCCGTAAACCGGCTCGACTTATCCAACTCAATCTTGAGCATGTGCCGAACCAAGGCGTCATAGGCGATCTGCTCACCGAAACCTGCCCCCATTCCCGCCACCTGGGTGTCGAATAGTGGACGGGGCATAGCCTTGAGATTATGGAAGATTTCCACGTCCTGCCGGGCAGCGTGAAAGACCTTTTCGATCGATGGATCGCGAAGCACCTGCAGGAATGGTTCAAGATCCATCCCCTCCGCCAAGGGGTCAATTACCGCCTCGGCATCAGGGGTTGCTGCCTGAATTAGGCACAGCATGGGCCAGTAGGTTGTCTCACGCATGAACTCTGTGTCCACGGCGACAAAGGGCTGGCCCTTGATCTTGTCACAAAACGCCTGCAGTTCGGCGGTGGTTGTAATTGGCGTCATCATTTAGCTATAGCCCGCCCTGGCCCCGAGTCTGCAACCCCGCAAGCAAATTTCTTGAAAGTCTTACAGTTATGAGCGACCGGCAAAACGGCCTGACATATGCTCAGGCAGGTGTGGATATCGATGCAGGCAATGCCTTGATCGAGAAAATCAAACCCCTTGCAAAGGCAACCCGGCGCCCCGGGGCTGATGCGGCCCTTGGAGGTTTTGGTGCACTTTTCGATCTCAAGGCCGCCGGATTTTCAGATCCCCTCTTGGTCTCGACGACAGATGGCGTTGGCACCAAGCTCAAGGTTGCCATTGAAACGGGACTTCATGACACCGTAGGGATCGACCTCGTGGCTATGTGCGTCAATGATCTCTTGGCCCAGGGCGCGGAACCCCTCCTATTCCTGGATTACTTCGCCACCGGAAAACTCAATGTAGACGAGGCTGCACGGGTCGTCGGCGGCATAGCTGAGGGCTGTAAGCTGGCTGGCTGCGCCCTGGTCGGTGGCGAAACGGCGGAAATGCCGGGCATGTATGGCGAGGGAGACTATGACCTTGCTGGTTTCTCGGTCGGCGCCGTTGAGCGCGGCGCTGTTCTCCCGCGGATGGACGCGCAAGCCGCTGGGGATGTGATTATTGGCCTTGGGTCCTCTGGCCCCCACTCCAACGGCTATTCCTTGGTGCGCCGAGTCGTCGAACGCTCGGGCCTAGCATGGACGGCCCCTGCCCCCTTCGCCCCAGATCAACCCCTGGCGGAGGCCCTGATGGCACCGACCCGGATCTATATCAAATCCGTGCTGCCACAGATTAAGGCTGGCAGGGTCAAGGGTTGCGCTCACATCACCGGCGGCGGCCTCATCGAGAATCCGCCTCGGGCCATTGCCGCTGGCCTCCAGGCCGAATTTGACTGGAACGCTTGGCCCCTGCCCGCCGTTTTCGCCTGGCTACAGACCGAAGGCGGGATCAGCGACCATGAGCTGCATCGGACCTTCAACTGCGGCATCGGATTGATTTTGATTGTTGCGCCAAAGGATGCTCCGGTTGTGCTTACAGAGCTCCTAGCTGCCGGCGAAGATGCCTTTGTCTGCGGACAGCTCGTGGCTTCCTAGTTTCCCTGGAACCGCGCTGGCCGCTTTTGGTTGAAGGCCGCGACGCCCTCCCGGCGATCATTGGATGTGAAGAGTCGGTTATATTCGCGCAGCTCAAGGTCCATGGCCTGATCAAAGGGCATGACAGCGCCTGTCCGCACAACAGCTTTGACTGCACGAATGGACATTGGTGCCTTTCCCGCGATCAATTCGGCTCGGGCTAGGGCCTCCGTCACGAGAGATTCCGGCTTACAAACCTTATTGACCAATCCAATAGACAGCGCCTCCGAAGCATCCACGGGCAGGCCGCTCATCAGCATTTCAGCTGCCCGCCGCTCTCCCACGGCTCGGGTTAGGAGCTGGGTGCCGCCAAGCCCTGGAATAATTCCCAGTCCGGCCTCAGGCAGGCCAATCTTGGCCGTTTCACTGGCCCAGGCGAAGTCGCAGGCCAGGGCCATTTCCGCACCCCCGCCCATAGCTGCGCCATTGATGGCGGCAAGGATCGGAAAGGGGCAGGCAAGCTGCGCCCGGATCATATCTTCGAAGAGCTTGTGCTGCAGGGCCCAGGCCTCATCGGTCATGCCGTCCCGTTCTTTGAGGTCAGCCCCAGCGCAGAAAAAGCGCCCTTCCCCGGTCAGGACCACGGCGCGGACATTGTGGTCACCTGCAAGGGCCAACCACAGTCTCAAGAGCTCACGACCCATGTCTGTGGACAGGGCGTTAGCCTGAGCCGGGCGCGATAGGGTGACCAGATGAACACCCTGTGTGGGCTCCAAAAGGCTGAGTGTTTGGGTCATTGGCTTGGTCCAGCAACAATACCGGCATCGTGCAGCCGGCCGATTTCAAGGCTCGAAAGACCCAGCACATTGGCCAGGACCTCATCAGTATGTTCACCGAGGCAGGCTGCCGGGCGCGGTGCTTGCCTGTGGTCCTGCGGAAGGGTCGCTGCATAGCCAGGGGCCGCATAAGCCTTGCCGCTTGGATGCTGCAAATCCGAGAAAATAGGATTACCCACAAACAGCCGAGGATCCTGAGCCGCCTGACTGAGCGTTTGATAGGGCCCCCAGCAAACTCCCAATTTTTCAAAGACTGGACGAAGCTGGTCCAGGGTCTTGCTCGCAAACGCATGTTCAAAAATCGGGAAGAGCCGATCGCGATGGGCAAATCGCAATCCTTCATCGGCGGCAAAGTCCAAACCCAACTCAGCCTCTAGAGCCGAAATGGTCGGAGCAATATCGAGGACCTCTTGAATTCCGATCCATTGCCGCGCCGTAATTGCGACCAACATGATCCGCGTGCCATCGGCCGTTACAAAGTCGCGACCAAAGGCGCCAAATAGGTCATTGCCCATCCGCTGACGATCGCCTGGACCCACCGTAGACTCTGCAAAAAATCCGAGATTGGCTAGGGTCGACGCTGCCATGTCCGAAAGGGGAATCCTGATTTCTCGCCCCTTGCCGTCGCGACCCCGCGCCAGCAGGGCAGACACTAGGGAAAAGGCGGCATAGGCACCCGTCAGAAGATCCCAGGCTGGCAAGACGTGGTTGACGGGCCTGGGGTCATCAGCATGGCCGGTGACTAAGGGCAGGCCCACTGCACTATTGACCGTATAGTCGACCGCCGGTCGGCCATCAGCCCAGCCCATGACCCGAACGCAGATCAGATCAGATCGGATTGCCGCCAGCTTTTCGTAGGACAAGAACCCTTCCACCGGAAAATTTGTGACAAAGACCCCGCCCTCATCTCCCGGGGCAGCTGCAAGGTTCTGCGCCAGTTCCCGGCCTTCTGGGCGGCCAAGATCAATGGCGATCGACTTCTTGGATTTGTTCAGACCTTCCCAATAAAGGCTGTCACCCGCCTCCGTCAGAGGCCAGCGGCGAAAATCTGGCCCACCGCCGATATTGTCGAAACGGATGACCTCAGCGCCCAGTTGAGCAAGGTAAAGCCCGCAGGTCGGACCGGCCACGAAAGCGGAGCCTTCCACCACACGAAGGCCTTTGAGCAGGTCGTACATTAGAAACTCTTTGGCATGCCCAGCACGTGGGTACCCACGTGGCTGAGGATCAGGTTGGTGGAAATTGGCGCCACTTGATAGAGCCTGGTTTCCCGGAACTTGCGCTCGATGTCATAGTCTTCGGCAAAGCCAAAGCCGCCGTGAACTTGAATGGCTGTGTCGGCTGCAAACCAGGAAGCTTCTGAGGCCAGCATCTTGGCCATATTGGCTTCTGTTCCACAGGGCTGGCCTGCTTCGAACAGATCGGCGGCATGGCTGACCATCAATTCTGCAGCGCTCATCTGCACATGAGCTCTAGCGATGGGGAATTGCACCCCCTGATTGGCACCAATCGGGCCGCCAAAAACCTCCCGGCCCTTCGCGTAGTCGCTGGCGCGATCAATGAAGAATTTGGCGTCACCAATGCATTCAGCTGCAATAAGAATTCGCTCGGCATTCATGCCGTCTAGGATGTAGCGGAAGCCCTTACCCTCCTCGCCGATCAGATTGGCCGCCGGGACCCGCAGGTCGTCGAAAAATAGCTCGGTCGTCGCGTGATTGAGCATGGTCCGAATGGGTCGAATGGTCAGCCCATTTCCCACCGCCTCACGCAAATCCACCAACAGGACGCTCATGCCATCACTGGATTTCGCCGCATCGTCCCGAGCTGTCGTGCGACATAGGAGGACCATAAGATCGGAGTGCTCAGCCCGGCTAATCCAGATCTTCTGACCATTGACGACGAAGTCATCGCCATCACGGCGGGCGAAGGTGGTAATGCGGGTTGTATCTGTTCCGGCACCAGGTTCGGTGACCCCAAAGGCCTGCAGCCTGATCTCACCCGTGGCAATTTTCGGTAGATAGGCCTGCTTCTGGGCCTCGCTGCCATGTTTCAGCAGCGTGCCCATTGTGTACATTTGGGCATGGCATGCGCCCCCGTTGGAGCCCGATCGATGGATTTCTTCCAGGATGGCCGTTGCAGCGCTCAGGCCAAGCCCAGAGCCGCCATAGACCTCGGGGATCAGCACCGACAGAAAACCAGCCTCAGTCAGGGCCGTGACAAATTCGGTGGGATAGGATCGGTCCCTGTCCTTGGCCCGCCAATAGGGCCCCGGAAACTGACCGCAAAGCCGTCGGACAGCTTCTCGAATTTCTGGATGGGTCTCTGACGCCATGACACTCCCTCTCAGGCAGTGTGGCTAACCCAAGCGCGCAGGTTTGGAAACCGCCCCTGCGCGCCAAAAGGCCTAGCCGACGATGTCAGCCTCAGTGAAGAACTGGGCAATTTCCAGCTTGGCGTTGTCGAGGCTGTCGGAGCCATGGACGGAATTTTCGCCGACGTTCAAAGCAAACAGCTTGCGAATGGTGCCTTCGGCGGCTTGTTCCGGATTGGTGGCACCCATCACTTCGCGATAGCGCGCCATGGCGTTTTCGCCTTCCAGCACCTGAACAACGACTGGAGCCGAGGTCATGGTCTCAACCAGTTCGCCATAGAAGGGACGTTCAGCGTGAACTTCGTAGAACTTCTTTGCCTGGGCTTCGGTCATCTGGATGCGGCGCTGGGCAACAATGCGCAGGCCAGCGTCTTCGATGACGGCGTTGATCTTCCCGGTCAGGTTACGCTTGGTTGCGTCGGGTTTGATGATCGAAAAGGTGCGTTCAGTCATGATCTCGGTGTCTTTTTCTTGAGGCTCGGGCGGACGGTCCCCCAAACGGGTGGCGGCTTATACCTGTCAGACCCAGTCAGGCCAATATGTGGAAATCGTATTCCTACCGCGACGCAGCATGCGGGGTCTGCTAAAGGCCGCCTCCGTCATGCTGCAAATCAATGATCTGACCTTCGACTCCTGGGGACGCCGGTTTTTCGACCACGCGACCGTCAGCTTGCCTGTGAGCGCCAAGGTTGGCCTTGTGGGGCGCAATGGCGTGGGTAAGTCCACCCTGTTCAAACTGGTCCTGGATCAATTGCATGCCGGCGATGGCGAGATTAGCTATCCCAAGACGGCGCGTGTTGCCTCGGTCGACCAGGAACATCCCGCAACCCCCGTCAGCCTTCTGGACACGGTTCTGGCTGCAGACGAAGAGCGGGAGCGGCTCACAGCCAGCCTAGATACAGCCGACCCAGAGCATCTCGGCGATATCTATGCGCGGCTATCAGAAATCGGTGCCGACCGTGCCCCCAGCCGGGCGGCCGAAATCCTGTCAGGCCTAGGCTTTTCTCACGCTGACCTCTCACGGGCGATGGCGGAATTCTCGGGCGGCTGGCGCATGCGTGTTGCCCTGGCTGCAGCTTTGTTTGCAGAACCCGACCTGCTCCTGCTCGACGAACCGACCAATTACCTCGACCTCGAAGGTGCCCTCTGGCTTGAAGCGCGGCTGCGTCGGTATCCGAACACCGCCATCATCATCAGCCACGATCGCGAAATCCTGAACAATTCCGTCGACCACATCCTCCACCTCATCGACGGCAAGCTGGATCTCTATCCCGGAAACTACGACAATTTCGAGCGCCAAAGGGAAGAACGCGCCCGGTTGCAGGAGTCCACAAGGTCCAAGGTCGATGCCCAGCGGGCTCACTTACAGGCCTTTGTCGACCGTTTCCGCGCCAAGGCGTCCAAGGCGGCTCAGGCTCAGTCGCGCCTTAAGCAATTGGCCAAGCTGCCCCCGGTTTCTCCCGTCGCCGCAGAGCATACAGCCCCCTTCATCCTGCCCTCGCCAGAAAAACCTCTGCCCCCACCCCTGATCCGGCTGGAGGGCGTGTCGGCGGGCTATGAGACTGGCAGGCCGATCCTTAAGGGCATGAACTTACGGATCGATCTCGATGACCGAATTGGCATTCTGGGGGTGAACGGTGCCGGCAAGTCGACCTTTGCCAAGCTGGTGGCCGGGGCCCTGGAGCCGCAATCTGGGGACATGAAGCGCGATCGGCGGCTTAAGGTTGGCTGGTTCCACCAGCATCAAATCGAAGCCATGGATCCCAGCGACACGCCGCTAGAGATCATCCGCCGCGCCATGCCAGAGACAAGCGAGGCCAGCCGTCGGGCTAGACTTGCGCAATGGGGGATCGGCTTTCAGAAAGTCGAGACCAAGGTCGCCAACCTTTCCGGAGGAGAGCGGGCCCGTCTTTTGCTGAATATGGTGGCTCTCGAGGCCCCTCACCTTCTGATTCTCGATGAGCCCACCAACCACCTGGATATCGACAGTCGCCGCGCCTTGCTGGATGCCCTGAACGACTATGAGGGTGCAGTCATCCTGATCACCCACGATCGATCCCTTATGGAATTGGTGGCCGACCGACTTTGGTTTGCCGCTGACGGTGGCCTCGCGCCCTTTGAAGGGGATATGGACGACTACGCCAAGCTGGTCATTGAGCGGTCAAGGGCCGCCGCGCGCAGCCCGACCCAAGTCAAGGCCGAGGCCCCGCCACCGCCACCACCTAAATCGCTTCCGACCAAGACTAAAATGCCGACCGGAACAGCCCGCCGTCGCGCTGAAAATGCTGAAACGGCCCTGGCGCGCGCGACCGCCGCTGTCGCCGAACTGGATCAGGCACTGACTGACCCTAAAGTCTTCTCTGATAACCCTTCCCGTGCAGCAGAACTGGGCAGGCAAAGGAATCAAGCTCAGGCCAAGCTAGAGGCTGCCGAAGCCGAGTGGTTGGATGCTGTCGAGGCCTATGAGGCCCTCAAACAAGACGCATGATTCTGAGGCCGAGCCCTGGCCTTGCTAGGCCCTAGCCACAGCGGATTTGCTTGATCACTCCGGTCTCGGCATCGAAGAAGAAGTTCAGACGCCGGGGGTTATAATCCATGGTTACAGGACAGGTAGTGCAAGCCACCCGCTGCAGCGCCGGGAGCACGGGCACAGGGATCTCCAGGCGAGATTTTCCGATAAGGCCCATGACGGGCTGAGCCTTGCATTGGTCTTCCTGCGAAAATTTCGGGACCGGGGGTAGCTCCCGAATACGCGGCGGAACGACAGGTGCGGGCTGAGGGCTCGGGGGCTTGGGCTCATTTGCGCAAGCGGTGAGACCAAAGACCGCCAGGAGCAGCCATAACTTGCCCATCTTCATGCCTGCTTCTCCCAGCCCCGAGCCTGTTGCTTCCAGTAGCTGACTGTTGCGCCAGAGGCTTTAACAGCCTTCCACTGAGATCGCGCCTTGGCCAAGGCAGACTCATCTGCACCGTCAAACAAGACAATGCATCTCTCATACCCGTCCATATCCTCCGTCGGCGACCCGTCCACGAGAAACAGCGCCTGCGCCTGGTTCGGGTTTTCGGGTCCAGCCGTCAGGACAATCGGCTGGCGTGAAGCCCCCGGCTCAGCGGCGGGACCATGGGGAAGGAAGCTATCGTCGCGATAGGTCCACAACCACTGATCCAGTCGCTCAATCATCTGCTCTGTTGGCGGGCGCACCACCGCCCTCCAACCCCGCGCTAAAGTCTTTTCCAGGAGTTCAGGCAAGACTTGATCAAGGCTTGATCGCTCCAGGTGGTAAAACCAGACCTCAGCTTGGGGCACGGTTAGCCTTCGTACTTATCGGCGACCATGCGGTTCAAAAGCCTTACGCCATAGCCGGTGGCACCGTCTGGACTTGTGGGCTTGTTTGAGGGCTTAGCCCAGGCGGTGGATGCGATATCCAAGTGCGCCCAAGGCAAGCCGTTGACGAAACGCTGAATGAACAGCGCTGCCGTAATCGAGCCGCCAGGACGGCCACCCGTGTTCTTCATATCCGCAATCATACTGTCGATCCCCTTATCGTATTGGGGCGGCAGGGGCATGCGCCACAGGGGCTCAGACTCCGCCTTTGACGCGGCCAAAAGATTGTCAGCCAGTTCGTCATTATTGCTGAAGAGCCCTGCATAGTCATTGCCAAGCGAAATGATGATGGCACCTGTCAGCGTCGCCAGATCAACCATGAACTTCGGCTTGAAACGCTCCTGGCAGTACCAAACGGCATCAGCCAGCACCAAGCGCCCCTCGGCGTCGGTATTGATGATCTCGATCGTCTGGCCAGACATTGAGGTGACAACGTCGCCTGGCCTTTGGGCACCGCCATCGGGCATGTTTTCAACGAGGCCGAGGATACCCACGGCATTCACCTTGGCCTTCCGGCCCGCCAGGACGTGCATGAGGCCTGCGACGGCGGCGGCGCCACCCATATCCCACTTCATATCTTCCATGCCGTCGGCGGGCTTTAGGCTAATGCCACCGGTATCGAAGCAAACACCTTTGCCCACAAAGGCGATGGGTTGGGCGGCCGGGTCGGCTGCGCCATTCCATTTCAAAATCGCCAACTGACTCTCGCGGGTACTGCCCTGCCCGACGCCGAGCAAGGATCCCATGCCCAGCTTCGCCATCTCCGCCTCACCCAGGATTTCCACCTGCAGCCCGAGACTCTCAAGGGATTTTGCCCGACGGGCGAATTCCTCGGGGTAGAGCACGTTGGGCGGTTCGGATACCAGGTCTCTGGCAAAGCTGACAGCGTCGGCTAAGGCCGCGAGGGGCGTGAAGGCGCTGCTGGCCGCAGCAGGGTCGGCTGCAACCACGTCGACATAACCGATTGAGGGTTTGACCTCAGGCTTTTCCTTGGTCCGGTATTTGTCGAACCGATAGCTGGCCAGCCGCACCCCTAACGCGGCATGGGCCGCGAGTTCGGCACTATCGACAGGCAGAACCAAGCGCAGCGATGACAGGCCGCAGGCCTTTACGTGGCCAAACGCCGATGCAGCGCCATTTTCGGCCGATGTTGCATCGAACTCTGCCGCCTTGCCCACGCCCACGAGTACCACCCGCACGGCGGCCTCTGAGCCCAGGATATCGAGAACTTGACCTTTCGCCCCGGTAAACCGGCTGCCTGCCGCGGCTCTGGAATAGCGCCCGTCCCCCGACAAGAGGTCCGACCCTTCTGGGATGAGCAGCCCCAATACAGCGTCTGTTGGAAGGCCTTGGTCGGCGGCGATGAAGGCAATTTGCATAGGACTACTCTCGATTTAGGCGAAACGCGCACTGCGCTTTGCATGGTATCGGCGGTTAGGGGCTTCTCGCAAGGTTGTGCGGCGCAGCGACCCATGATTTAGAACGGTTGAACATGCTGGGCGCGCCAAAACGTCAGCGGGGACCATTTTTCTTCGTCATGCGCCTAATTGACCGTTATCTCCTGAGACAAATGCTAACGCCGACTCTCCTGGCTGTGGCGGCTTTGTCGGCTGTCGCCTTGCTGTCGACCAGCTTGGGTCAATTGGAGATCATTGTCAGCCAAAGACAAAGCGCCCTGGTGTTCCTGAAGGTGACCCTTTTGGCCATGCCTCAGCTGATCAATATGGTCATGCCGATCGCCCTCTTTGTGGCCGCCTTGATCACTCTGAACCGTTTACAAGTGGACCAGGAAATCGTGGTTTGCTTTGCCGGTGGCATGAGCCGGTGGCGCGTCATTTCGCCAGCCCTGCGCCTTGCATCCGTGATGACCGTACTTGCCCTTGTTTTGAATCTCTGGATTCAGCCCGCCGCGCTTAGGGCCATGCGGGAAGTGCTTTTTGAAGTTAGAACCGATCTCGCCTCAACCTTGGTCCGGGAGGGAGAATTTACAGCGCCCGTTTCTGGACTGACGGTTTATGCACAGAGCATCGATAATGGCGGGCTGATCCACAATCTTTTCATCCACCAAGCCGGGGCAAACGGCGCAGCGACGACCTATACGGCCGATACGGGACGCATCGTGAATCGGGGGGGCAAACCTGTCCTCGAAATGCACAGGGGTTCAACGCAAGAATTTTCAAAGCGCGGCGTGTTGAACTATCTGACCTTTGACGACTATCCCTTCGAACTTTCCCAACTCTCCAGCTCTAGCGAGTTGGTGCATTACAAACCCTCAGACCGATACCTTCACGAGCTCTTCTTTCCCGACCTGACCCAAGACTGGGAAAAACGAAACTATGAAAAGTTGCTCGCCGAAGGGCACGCTCGCCTATCAACGCCCCTATATAACCTGACCTTCATGTGTTTCGCCCTCTGGGCCATTATCGGCGGTGGCTTTTCCCGCATGGGATATGGTCGGCGTATGGCCATCATCGGCGCGGCAGCAGCGGTCTTGCGAATTGTCGGTTTTGCAGTGGAGGCGGGCAGCGAGAACAATGCCTGGCTCAATGTCATGCAATACATAATCCCCGTCTCAGGCGCGGCATGGGCGTTGGCCGGGATATTCCGCCAGAGGGTTTCCCGCTACATCGATATCCATAAGCGAGGCCTTACCCCTTTCATCGGCCAGACGGGGGCAGCGTAGGGACCATGGGGCGTCTTGAGCGTTATGTCCTGTTCCGAACCTTTGCGGGTGTCGGTGCGGCCTTGGCGGTGATCTCGGCGGTCATCCTTCTGGTCCAATTTGTTGATCTCTCTCGCTCAGTCGGGGTGCGAGCCGATGTTGGGGTCGGAGACCTCTTCATTATGACCCTCTACAAGTCGCCCGGATTGATCCTTCTGCTCTTGCCGTTTGTTTTCCTGGGCGGCGGTATGAGCGCTTATATCAGCATGAACCGCAGCAGTGAGCTGGTGGCAATGCGCGCCGCCGGGGTTTCAGCCTGGCGCTTTATCGTGCCGTCGGCGGCGGCGGCCTTTCTCACAGGGGCCCTCACGGTCACCGTGTTCAATCCCCTGGCAGCCGATCTTTCGGCGCGCTTTGAAGTCAAGCGCGCCAGCTTGATGGACAACTATCTGGGGGACACACCAAAGGAAGTCTGGCTACGTCAGGGTGACGAGAAAAACCTGATGGTGATCCATGCCAAGGCCCGGGATAACCTCCGGGGGCAGGTCCGCCTCAAGGGTGTTTCCGTTTACATCTACCAGAAAGACGATCAGGGCCTTCCTAGGTTCCGGCGTCGGCTTGAAGCGGCCAATGCAGAGCTCATTCCTGGTTTTTGGCGCCTGTCGACTGTGCGAGAGGCCTCTGCAGGCGAGAGCTCAGTAAGGTCTGACTCCCTCCTGATAAGGTCCACATTGGATGCTGAATCGGCAATGGAACGCTTTTCATCGCCGGACTCCATCGCCTTCTGGAAACTCTCCAGCGCGATCCGCCAAACCGAGCTCGCGGGCTTTAGCGCTGCTAGCTATCGACTGCGCTTGGAACAATTGCTCGCAACACCTTTGTTATTCGCGGCTATGGCGATTTTGGCAGCCGCTTTTTCCCTAAGGCTTGATCGCTTGGGCGGCCTTGCTGGCCTTGCCGGCGCAGGCGCGGCCTTTGGGTTTGTATTCTTCTTCTTCAACCAATTTTCAGGGGCCCTGGCCAGCGCCGACATAATCCCCCTCTTCTTAGCGGCCTGGGCCCCCCCCACCATAGCCTTGCTGTCTGGACTCACCCTGCTCTGCTACACAGAGGATGGCTAGACTTGCTGCCTAGCCATCCCGCCCGGTCGCCATTAGAGGGGAGAGTATGAGTTTGAGATTCCCCTCGGCCAAGTGTGGCTTGCTTGCTGGCGTCGCCCTCGTGGTGTTGTCCTGGAGTGGGATTGCGCACGCTCAGGCGCAACGGGCCGAGCTTATGCCTCCCGCAGACGGGCTGAAGGCGGGTGAGCTCTACCTTGAGGCTGATCAGGTCGCGCGCAACGATAAGACCCAAGTCACAACCGCTTCAGGCTCGGTTGAAGTTCGATACCAGGGGCGGACTGTTCGAGCTGATCATCTGATCTATGACCAGGCACGCGGCGTTATGACCGCTGAGGGTCATGTTCAGATCATCAATCCAGACAAGTCCGTGGAATTTGCGAACAAGGCGGTGTTGGACAACAACATGCGAGTTGGGGCCGTTGAAGGCTTTTCGGCACGTATGGGCCTAAACGTGAAATTGGCCGCAGCGACCGCGGTCCATCGCAGCGCAGATGTCAACGAACTGGCGCGAGCCATTTATACCCCCTGCGACGTTTGCGCTGAAAGCGGAGCGTCAAAGGCCCCCAGTTGGTCCATCAAGGCCGACCAAGTGGTTCAGGACCACGTTCACCAAGTGGTCTATTATAAGAACGCGACCATCCAGATTTTGGGCATACCGGTCATGTACTTGCCCGTCTTCTGGCATCCTGATCCTCAAGCTGTTCGTAAATCTGGTCTCCTGCAGCCGAGCTATGGCCTCTCAAATCGGCGTGGCTTGTCCTATGAGCAGCCGTATGTACAGGTCTTATCACCGTCTTCGGATTTAACTCTAAGTCCTCAAATTAATACGAAAATTAATCCGCTCCTTAATGCACTGTATCGCCAGCGATTCAACTCCGGTGCCATAGATGCACGGGTCGGCTACACCCACGACACAGATTTTGACGGTAAGGGCAAAGGCTTTGGGGCCGACACCTCTCGCAGCTATATTTTGGCTTCCGGTGCCTTTGCTCTCAACGAGTCCTGGCGCTGGGGCTTCAGCGCTGAGCGAACCTCCGACAAGCTGATTTTCGACAAGTACGACATCGGGGACGTCTATATCGCTCGCGGCCCCTATGTGGCCGACGACCGGCGGCTGATTTCCCAGGTATATGCCACACGCCAGGATCAGAACTCTTGGGTTTCCGTGGCAGCTTTTTCCATTCAAGGTCTTCGCCCTGGCGATAACGACCGGACTTTCCCGATCGTTGCGCCCCTGGTTGAAGCGCGCTGGGAGCCGAACCAGGCTCTTCTTGGGGGACGCTTGCGCCTGCTGGGGTCAGCCGTCGCTTTGACACGCGATCAGTCACCCGACACCCCTGCCCTGCGTCTACCCGGTTTGGATAGCCGTCGGATATCTGGCGAAGCCGACTGGCGAGCAACCTTGACCTCGACCGCGGGCCTTCGGGTTGTTCCGTTCGCAAATGTGAGATTTGACGCCTATAATCTAAATGATTTGAATGGCATAAAAGGAAAAACTGATAGCGTTGCACGGGGCCTTGTTTCTGCGGGTGTTGACATCAGTCTTCCCCTGGTACGGCAGTTTCAATCATCTACCGTTATCCTTGAACCTATTGGACAAATCGTGATTTCGCCTCGCGTCCGTCCGATCCGGGTTGGTAAGTCTGCATCGGGCGCGCCAATCTACCTGAACGAAGATTCCATCGCCTTTGAATATGACGAAACGAACCTCTTCAGGCCCGAGAAATTCCCTGGCCACGATCTCTACGAGGACGGTCTAAGGGCTAATCTTGGCGGCCGCGCGAGCGTCCTTTGGGATGATGGCAGACGGGCGAGCCTACTGGTTGGTCGTAGCTTTCGTACCGCTGACAGCGCTGTATTTTCGACCACAAGCGGACTCACAAAAAAGGCCTCAGATTGGATCGTCGCCGCTGATGCTCAGCCCCTGCCCGGTGTGTCGTTCTTCAGTCGTGCCCGCCTTGATAGCGATACGCTCACCCTTCAAAGGGCCGAGGCCGGTGCAAACGTCACGGTCAAACAGGGCAACGGTTATTTCCGATACCTGCGCGACGTTTCAGGACCGACAGGCCTGAAGACTGAAAATGTCGACCTTGGCGGCGAGGTCTATCTCAGCAAGCACTGGGGTCTCTCTGCCTATGGAAATCGTGATTTGGCGCAAAGCGCTTGGCTTATCCGCGATCTGGGGCTGGTCTATCGTGACGAATGCACCAGGATCGATATCATCTATCGCCGCGAAGATGTGGTGGTCGGACGTCTCGGCAAATCAGAATCGGTGGCTTTGCGCCTCACCCTCGCCACATTGGGCGGGCCGATGTATGCCAACTGACTTTAAGGAACTTAAGCGCGCGCTTCAAACCGCGAGACGCTTTGAAGGATTGCACGACCCCATGAAGACATCGGCGAAAGTCACGGGCCTTTGGGTACGCGGGGCGTTTATGGCGACCCTCGTCGGATTGGCTCCAGGGGCAATGGCGCAAGCGCCGAACGCAGCCCCTGCCCCGAGTCAGGTGCCCGCAGCTCCTGCGCCGGCTCTACCGGCGACAGCGTCAGTCGCTGCCATTGTGAATGATGAAATTATCTCGACCTACGACCTCTCCCAGAGGATGCGGCTTCTTATCGCGACGAGCGGCGTTCAACCGACCGAGCAGACCCTCCCTCAGTTCCAGCGTGAAGCGCTCATCAGTCTCGTCGACGAGCGCCTGCAACTCCACGAGTTGAAGCGCGTCGAGAAAGAACAGAAGATGGACTTGGTTGCCAAGGATGACGAGGTCAACGAGGAGTTGGCGTCAATGGCGTCGCAAAACCGCGTCACGCCTACGCAATTTTCGGCCCAGTTGAGCAGCCAGGGCATCGGGATCGAGACCCTTAAGCAGCAGCTGCGCGCACAAATCAGCTGGCAAAGGTGGATTCGTGGGCGCTATGGCTCACGTCTGCGGATTGGCGATGACCAGATCAATGCCCAGTTACAGCGCATCCTGGCGTCTGCATCAAAGCCCCAATACCAAATCTCAGAAGTCTTCCTGGACGCCAATAGGGTCGGTGGCATGCCAACAGCCTTGTCCGGTGCCGCTCAGTTAATTTCCCAGCTTCAGCAAGGTGCGCCCTTTCAGTCGGTCGCCCGCCAATTTTCCGCCTCTGCGTCTGCAGCAACCGGGGGAGAAGTGGGTTGGATTACCCTGGGCGAAATGCCTGCGGAAGTTGATGCAGCTATCGAACAAATGCGTCCAGGTCAGCTTTCCAAGCCAATCGAGGTGCGTGACGGCGTCTACATCATCTACCTGCAAGACAAGCGCGCCGGTGCAAGCGCCACCCTCGTCAATTTGAAGCAAGCCGCGATCGCCCTACCCCAATCGGCAAGCCCGGCGGATCTTGACGCCGCCAAATCAAAACTCCTGGCATTGAAAGGCCAGATCAAGGGATGTGACGATCTCGAAAAGCAGGCAGCTAAGGTCTCTGGCGTGGTCGCAGGAGACCTGGGAGAGGCCGAAATCAAGGATTTGGCCCCAGCCTTCCGGGAAGCCGCCGAGACCCTTGCTGTCGGACAAATTTCTGACCCGATCCGCACGGCTGCAGGTCTGCACATCCTGGGGGTTTGCGGTAAACGCTCTGGTGGCGACGATGAAGCTCAAAGTCGCGAACAGATTGAAAACCGCTTGTTCAGCCAACAGCTGAGCATGATCGCCAGACGTTATATGCGCGACCTGCGGAACTCTGCGACAATCGAAACGCGGTAGGGACGCAAGGCCGACTTGCCAAAACATCGCCCCTTGATCGTTTCCATGGGTGATCCGGCCGGAATCGGGCCGGAAATCATCGGCAAGGCTTGGCAGGCCCTAAGTCGGCAAGGGCCGACTTTTGTGGTAACGGGGGATGCCGACCTCATCCAAAGCCAAGGATTTCCTGCTGCGCCGGTCAGCAGCCTCATCGAGGCTGAAACCGTATTTCAGCGGGCTATTCCCGTGCTTCATCAGGCGGTCAGCGGGACGGTTACTCCGGGGTGCCCCTCGGCTGAAGCTGCCGAAGCCATTATCGGCTGGATCCGTAGGGCGGTAGAACTTTGCTTGGCGGGAGAAGCCTCTGGCCTTGTGACCGCGCCCATCGCTAAGGCCAACCTCTACAGCGCGGGCTTTAACTACCCCGGACATACGGAATATCTCGGCGCTTTGACGGCTGCCGCGCCTCTGGGCGGCGAGCGCGGCCCGGTCATGATGTTGGCAGTCGAGGGCTTGAGAACCTGTCTTGTGACCATTCACAAGCCTCTCGCCGATGTATCCCCATCCCTCGATATCCAAAAGATCGTTCATACAGGCCTTGTGGCGGCGCAAGCCTTGAAGCGCGACTTTGGCATAAGCCATCCAAGGCTTGCTGTGGCTGGGTTGAATCCGCACGCCGGAGAGAGCGGATCCATCGGACGCGAAGAGATTGAAATTATCGAGCCCGCCATTGTCCGCCTGAGAGGCCTCGGCGTCGATGCGTCCGGACCTTACCCTGCCGACAGCCTCTTCACCTCAGAGCGCCGCACGACCTATGATGCCGCTCTCTGCATGTATCATGATCAAGCCCTTATTCCCGTGAAAATGCTAGATTTTTGGGGCGGTGTTAATGTCAGTCTTGGATTGCCAATTGTGCGCACATCCCCAGATCACGGGACAGCTTTCGATATTGCAGGTCAGGGCACCGCCCGTGGTGACAGTATGATTGCCGCCATCCGTATGGCCCAAGCCATCGCAGAGTGCAGGACCCGGTGACCGCCTTCGATCACCTTCCACCCCTTCGGGAAAGTTTGGCCGCCCATGGCCTGATGGCAAACAAGGGATTTGGTCAGCACTTTTTGCTGGATTTGAATATTACGCGAAAGATTGTGAAATTGGCGGACCTCTCCCCCGATCTCACGGTCATCGAAGTGGGCCCTGGCCCCGGTGGTCTAACGCGCGCCCTGCTAGAAACCGGCGCGCGAGTCATAGCGGTAGAAAAAGATGAGCGATTTAGACCGCTTCTGAACGACCTCGCAGATGCTGCAAACGGCCGCCTCACGCTGATTTTCGACGACGCCCTAAAGGTTGATGAGAAAAGGTTACTCAACGGAGTGCCAGCTGCTGTGGTCTCCAACCTGCCCTATAATGTCGGAACCGCGCTCCTCATTAAGTGGCTCACCGGCCCATTCAGGCCTGAAAGCCTGACCCTAATGTTCCAAAGGGAGGTTGTGGATCGGATCGTCGCGGGTGCCAACGACGAGGCCTATGGACGTCTTGCGGTTTTGGCCGCGGCAACCGCTTCGGCGCGCAGAGTCATGGATGTCCCGGCACAGGCTTTCACCCCACCGCCAAACGTCACATCTGCAGTTGTCAGATTGGTTCCGACAGACGCCCCACTTCCCACAGACCTGCTCGACGCCCTGCAACGCGTGACGGCCGCAGCCTTTGGTCAGAGACGGAAAATGTTGCGATCCAGCCTGAAGGCAATTGGCGGCGAAAGCCTTTGCCAAGCCGCCGGCTTGTCTGCGGATCGCCGGGCAGAAACAATCGACTTATCGGGTTTTCTGCGTTTAGCGCGGGCCTTGTCAGATAAGACTTAGCCTGCCAAGCGGTGGGCCAAGGCACGGTTCACGGCCTCATAGTGAGGGATAAAGTCCCGAGCAATTTGGGTTTTTGTGAACCG
>CAITHQ010000026.1 GCA_903892305.1 uncultured Alphaproteobacteria bacterium | reverse complement strand
GGGCCCAAGGCCATCGATTGGCTGTCCAAAGGCGTCGATAATACGTCCAAGCCAAGCCTTGGTCGGATAGACGGCAGAGCCAAGGTCATCAATTCGGATTTCAGCCCCTGGAGCGACACCTTCCACAGGGCCAAAGGGCATGAGCAAGGCGCGGGAATCTCTGAAGCCCACAACTTCAGCTGCGAGCGGCTTGGCACCTCGGCGGACAATCTCAGCGCGGGATCCGATGGAGAGCCTAGTCAGTCCGCCTCGAGCCTCGATCAAAAGGCCGTTCACCGCCGCAACCCGACCCGTAACGGTCAAGGGATCGAGGCGCTCAACGGCGGCGACGAGACTCTTCACAGGATGCAAACTCCGGGAGCGAGTTCGACCTGACTCGCGACCCCTACAGAATCGTCCCTAGGCCCTTAACTCCTCGTGAAGATTCCCTCGACCTGACTGCTGAACCAACAGTCCCAGACCAAAGCCGATCAGGATACCAAAGGCAAAATAGGTGACTGGTCTGCGACGAATGTCATCGCTGATATCAAAGCGTGCCACGCGCGCTCTTTCTCCGGGCGCATGACGTGCGGTTTCAGCAGCATCTTCGGCGTCGGAGAGACCCGCGCCAGCCTCAGCCATGGCAGGCCATTCAGAAGCAAACATTGCAAGGTCTCCGCTGGAAATCAGCCAATACTATACCCTAACTGCTTTGAGGGTCTGTTACCGTGAAAACACGCTCGCATTATGACGCTCTGCGCGACAGCTTATTCGCCCCGTATGTCCAATCACAAAAGATTCAACAGCGGCGAGTCCATCGACTCAATCTCGCCCTTGCTGCCGAATCCCAAAGCGCGTTAACGATTCTCGCAGAGACCTTTCATTATTAACCGGTCTTAAATTAACTCGCTGGCAATCTAGCAGCGAGTGCGCAGGGATTCTTGGGGGATCCTTGTAAACATCGGCGCGGGCGGCCTAGGAGGATTTGATGCGCGTATTGTTGATCGAGGACGACAGCGCTACTGCGCAGAGCATCGAGTTGATGCTCAAGTCGGAAGGTTTCAATATCTATACGACGGACCTTGGAGAAGAGGGCGTCGATCTGGGTAAGATTTACGACTACGATCTCATTTTGCTGGACCTGAACCTGCCAGACATGAGCGGAATGGATGTGCTCCGCACCCTTCGGGTGGCTAAGATCAACACGCCAATCATGATCCTGTCGGGTTCGGCCGAGATCGACACCAAGGTCAAGACCTTGGGCGGCGGCGCTGACGACTACATGACCAAGCCGTTCCACAAGGACGAATTGATCGCCCGTATCCACGCGGTGATCCGTCGCTCAAAGGGCCATGCCCAGTCGGTCATCCGCACCGGCGACATCCTGGTTAATCTGGACGCAAAGACCGTCGAAGTGAACAACAACCGCGTTCACCTTACCGGTAAAGAATATCAGATGTTGGAGCTGCTTTCCCTGCGCAAGGGCACGACCCTGACGAAGGAAATGTTCCTGAACCATCTCTATGGTGGCATGGACGAGCCGGAACTCAAGATCATCGACGTCTTCATATGCAAGCTCCGCAAGAAGCTGGCCGCGGCTGCCGAAGGCCGCCATCACATCGAAACCGTCTGGGGCCGCGGCTATGTTCTGCGCGATCCCATGGAAAACCAAGTGGCCGCCTGAACGGGCCCCACGGTTCACTGACCTTTCAGACGCCCGCCGGAAACGGCGGGCGTTTTGCTGCGTCCTATCCGCCGGTCGCCTCAATGCGGGCCCTGTCGCGCTTGGTCCAGAGTCCCGCACAGATGAAGGCGGGAATGGCCAGGGCCGAAACGCAGATAAAGCCAATGATGGCAATCGTATAAGGCTGGCCCTCACCGGATGACCTAAGGTGATCCACTATAAAGCCGACACCTGTATTTCCGATCCCCAGGCCAATGACATTCAGGCAAAGGATATAAAAGGCCGTCACGGTTGCGCGAGCGCTGTTAGGTGCCAATTCCTGTACTGTGGAGAAGGTCGGGCCATAGAAAGCTGCCAGCTGAAAGACACCGATCCCTATGCCAAGATAGAAAAACGGCGTTCCCGGGTCTGATAGTCGATAGGCAATCGCAGCCGGCACCAGCAGGGCCATCAGGCAAGCCAGCAGCATGGGCCGCCCGGATTTCATGTTCTTCTGCCACCAGTCGCCGATCAGGCCGCCAAACAGATTGCCGGCAACTCCTGCTGCGACCGTGATGTATCCGGCCAGACGGGCGATTTCAGCCTTGTCGAAACCGCGCTCAGCGACAAACCAAAGCTGATCGAACTGTGCTGCACCCACGGAAATGTGCAGGGCAATACCGCCCAGCATGGTCGCCACCAGCGCCGGCGAACGCTGCAGCGCATAGATCAGCGAGCCGAATTGTTCCCAGAACCCGGGCCCCTTGAATGCAGCTGATGCGCGAACCGGGCGTGGTTCCTTCACGAACAGGAATGCAAGGGATAGCACCATACCCAGAAGGCCGATGGCAAAGAAGCAGTTTCGCCAGCCCAGGGCCGGCCCTAGATAGCCAGCAACCAGAAGCCCGATACCCGTGCCAAGCGGCACGCCCATATAGTAGATAGCAGTTGCAAGACCCATTCTTGCCCGACTGACCCGGTCTGCAAGCAGGGAGATGGCGGCCGGTGACAGGGCGGACTCCCCTATGCCGATAAAGGCGCGAGGGAGCGCAAGCGAGACAAATCCCCGCGCCGCACCAGACAAGGCCGTCAGCAGGCTCCAAACGGCAATTGCCCCTGCAACTAGCCTCGGTCGGTGGGAAAGGTCGGCTATGGCTCCCATGAACAGTCCTGCCACGGCATAGAAGACCAGGAAGACCAAGCCGGTCAGCAACCCGAACTGGGTATCAGTCAGGTGCAGGTCGGGTTTCAGGAAATTCGCGAAACTCGCCAGTAGGTTCCGGTCGACGAAATTCAGGGCATTCGTAGCAGTCAGCAACAGCAGCAGACCCACAGGCAAATGGGATCCGCGAGGATTTTCAGACGACATACAGGCCCTCCCAGGCACCTGGCGGCATGCAGCCGCCTTGGTTCGGCGCGTTTGGTCACGCCATTGCCCTCACTCTACAGATTGCATGTCATTGGGGAAGCACGCGCGATGGGTCAAAGAATTTGGCATTGAATTATGGATTGATCAGTCCGCAATGCACCCAAGGCTTGCTCCATCTCGTTTGATCGCACCATTGCTCGCGACCATGCCCTTCGTTTTTTTGAGACGGAGATACAAGGGTGCTACCCTTGCGGACTTGCTGACAGAAATGGATATCGGGCGGAGCAATTTCTACGCAGCCTTTGGCGACAAGCGCCGACTGTTCCTGGAATGCCTGAATCGCTTTGCTAAGTAGACGATCTCGATGCTGAGGCGCACCGCGTGTTGCCACGCTCCGCTTGAGCGCCTCAAGAAATTTCTGGGGTAGGACACATTGCCGCCCCTGGCAGAAGAACGGGGCTGGGGCTAAACAGGACCCTGGACATGAAGCTTAACTGAAAGCTGGTAACAGATACCTTTAGCGAGACTTACCACTTCAAAAGACTTCATAAGGACACCCTGGCCAAAAACGCTATGGCGATGTCCTCTCCTATCGCCCCTTATGGCGTCCAGCCGGCCAACCAATCGGCTAAGCCTTGCGGTGACATGTGTCGCGCATCGGACAACTGAGACATTTGAGCGGCGTTCAAAAGCTTGTCTGCCTTTGGATCAATCACCATCAGGGCTGGAACACCCTCGAGGCGCTTATTTATGCCGTAGTGCGCGGGGATCTGGAGGTTCTTATCAAAGCGGCCAATGTCGACGCTGACCACAACGAAATTGCGATCGATAAAGGACTTTAGCTCCGGCAATTCCATCGTCGCTGCGAGAATTCGACAATCGGGGCACCAGTTACCGCCCATATCCACGATGAGCCGTTTGTGCTGGGCCTTGGCCTTGGCCTTGGCTGCGGCCACGGTCTTGTCGGCATCAGCAGCTTCATCATACGGATAAGGCAGAGGAGTCTTCAATTGTGCGAAGGACGCAATGCTGACCTTTGGCGCGGGCTTCGCCAATGCGGGGGAGAAGGCCAAAAGGGCAGCGACGAGCGCTAGAGCGGTGGTTTTCATCATGGGTCAGCAGCCTAAAGCGAATTTTGAAGTTTTGCATAGGCTAAGTCCGCGCCGCCAAATAGATCAAATTTCTAATCAAGCTTTCAGCAGATTTGAATGCCGCCACAGAACCGCCCAGTCTGAAAACGAGATTTCGCCTTGAACTCAGCGGGACCAAGGCTAAGCATCGTCCGCTTCGGCGCGCCAACTGACGGGGCTGCCGATGGAGGACTTCGTTGACCGACGCGGCGTCGCAACATCCAGATAAAACCAACGCCTTGGTGGAAGCCTATTTCGCCAAGCGGGCAAATCTTGTGCTCTTTCTGTCAGCACGAACTGGGTCACATGCGACCGCCGAGGATCTGATTCAGGAACTGTATCTCAAGGTCGCGGCCCTTGATCCTGGAATGGAGACGTCATCTCCCAATGCTCTGCTCTATCGCATGGCCATCAACCTTGCCCACGACTCTGCGCGAAGTCAGCGGCGCTCGGAAGTCCGCGATACGGCATGGCGCAACGATGTCAGGGTCGACCTTGCCGGAGAGGAAATCGCTGACGAACCCAGCGCAGAACGGGTGGTAATCTCCCGGGAACGGTTGGCCCAGCTCATTGCCGCCATCGCAGCATTGCCCCCACAGCGTCAACAGGCGTTCAAGCTCTACAAACTGCAGGGCATGACCCAGGCCGAGGCCGCGAGGGTCATGGGTATTTCCGTCAAGGCGATCGAAGGCCATATCAGCGCGGCACTTAAGGTCCTTGTGACAAAGGTTGACCGATGAGGGCCCGCTTTTTTCATGCCGCGCCTAGGGTTAGGACCATCCTGCGGAGTCTAATCACCAAGCTCCTTGCACTTCCGCAAGATGGGCAGGTAGATTCATGAGCGTTTATCTCGTTCATAACGTCGAAACGACGCGGGATCAGGCGATCGCCTGGGCCCTTCGTCTGCAGGGCGAGACCATGTCCATCGAAGATGGTCTGGATTTTGATGCGTGGCTGGAAGCGAGCCCCGCAAACTCTGAGGCATTGGCTCAGGTTCTGTCGGTTCTGGAAACCTATGACGCAGCGGGCCCAGATGTCCTGCAAGGCCTCAAGCGGTCCGAACAGATCGCCGCGAGACGACTAGCAAAGGGATGGTGGTCCTCAGGTGCGGGCATTAGCGGCATAGCTGCAGCGTTGGCATTGGCCTTTGTGGTCATTGGCCAAGGCTCATTGTTTGCGCAAACCTCGAACTTCGCCACGAAAAATGGCGAGCACCGGTCTGTAAAACTGGCCGATGGCTCGACTATTGATATGAATTCTGAAACGGGTATGGCTGTCAGGCTTACCTCCCATGAGCGTCACGTGACCATGGGCCAGGGCGAGGCCATTTTCGATGTGGCGCACGATGCAGCACGGCCATTTGAAATCCAAGCCGGGGGTCACATCGTGCATGTGCTGGGCACCCAATTTGATGTCCGCAATCGTCCTGAAGGGTTCTCAGTTATCGTATCCCGGGGCGTCGTCCAGGTGCGCGGGGACGGACCAACAGTCATACTGCGCAAGGGTGAGCGCCTGGACTTTGCACCTGGCGAGGCCAGCAAGGTAAGCACCACAGACCCTGCCGAGGCATTGGGCTGGCGCACAGGACGCCTGATCTTTCGCGATCGGCCGCTCTCTGGAGTTGTTGCGGACCTAAATCGTCAATTTCCTGAAAAAATTCAAATTAATGATGAGCATTTAGCTCAAGAGAAGATTTCAGGCGTGCTGGTTTTGGATAATCAAAACCTTGTGCTTGAGCGTCTGGCCTTGATGCTGCCCCTCAAGACGGTAAGGTCGGACCAAGGGGTGGTTCTTCAGTCGAAGTCGTCGCCCTTCTAGGGGGACGAAGCGATCAGTAGGGTCGGACGACGCATTCCGATTTGGGTTGGACTGGTCGCTGTGGCGAGTTTTGCATTGCCGGCGGACGGCTTTGCTATGGGCCGTATTGAGCTAAACATTGCCCCCAAATCTTATAGCGAAGCACTGATCGATTTGGCGGTGCAGGCCAACATCTCGATGCTTGGGGTGAGTGCGTGCCAGGGCCTCGCCCGATCAGGCCTGACAGGCTCCTATACCCTTAATGAGGCTCTCGAACGGCTGCTGGACGGCGCATCTTGCACATGGCGGCTTGCTGGGCGGGACGCCGTTCAGATCAGTCCGAAACCGTCGCCTTTGAGAACGATTGCGCCCGCATCCAAAGGTGCGGGTGCCGCGCAGGTCGACGAGCTTCTGGTCACGGCGACAAAGCGTGTACAGCGGGTCGACCGTCTTGCGACCGCGATCAGCGTTGTTCCTGGATCACAGTTACGCGCCACTGGCACGGTGGATCCCCTGGAGACCACAGGCCAACTGGCAGGGGTGCAAACCACCAACCTGGGGCCTGGGCGAGATAAACTCCTGCTGCGTGGACTGTCCGATGGTGCGTTTACCGGACGCTCACGGTCTACAGTTGGTACCTATCTCGATGACACGCCGATCAACTATAACGCTCCCGACCCCGATCTCCGGCTTGTGGATGTTACGCGGGTTGAGGTGGTGCGGGGGCCGCAGGGCGCGCTCTATGGATCGGGAAGCCTGAGCGGCGTCTATCGGATCGTTACTGAGACGCCGAAGCTAGATGAAGTGTCCGGCCGAATTGGTGTCAGCTATGGCATCACGAAAGGCGGGTCGCCCAGCACGGCGATCGAAGGCGTCGCCAATTTGCCCATTATCGCAGACCAAGCGGCTTTGCGTCTGGCTGGCTACCAGGAAGTTCAAGGCGGCTATCTCGATAATGCGAGACTTGGAAGATCCAATGTCGACCGGACAACCCGTAGCGGAGGACGTCTGTCCCTGAGTTATCAGCCTAACCAAGTCTGGAGGTTTGCCCTGACCTCGACAGCGCAACACCTCAAGACTGAAGACACCCAATATACGACTCCTAGCCAGGCACTCATTAGGACCAGCGGCGTCGCAGAGGCGCATGATAACGACATTTCCCTCATCAATGGATCCATCCGAGGCGACTTCAATTGGGGAGAGCTGACCTCGACCACCGGTTATGTGCGGCATGCCTATTCGAGCATCTATGATGCAACACCAGTGGCAGGCATTTACACCCTGAATAACTCATCCCTAGGGGTCTATTATGAGCTGACGCGGACCCGCATGCTGGTTCAGGACTTGGTCTTCGCCTCGCCAGGGGGGCGCCGGTTTGGATGGCTGATCGGGCTTTATGGCGCAGATATGCGCGAGTCCTCACCCTCCCACCTAGACGCGGGCCCAAATCTTGGGCTTCTGAATGTGGTCTATCGGGAAATGCGTTCCGACAAGATTCAGGAAGTCGCAGGCTATGGCGAAGCGACCTATGCCCTGACGACGAACTGGACTGTAGCAGCGGGCGCCCGCCTCTTTGAAACGAAGATTCAGACAAATTCCGACGTTACGTCAGAGAGATTTGCCCCTCGCTCCTTGCATAGGTCAGCAAGATATTCAGGGGTCTCGCCCAAGGTTTCGCTTCAGTACGAACCGTCTTCCGACATCCTACTCTACGGCGTGATTTCACAGGGATTTCGGGCAGGCGGCATTAATTCCGGTGGCGCACGCCCTCTGGCGGCCAACAGGGAAACCTACGCGCCAGATCGTTTGAAGAATTACGAACTTGGCCTGAAGCTAAAATCGCAGGATCGCCGGATGGATTTGCGGGCCGCCCTGTTTCAGGACATCTGGACAAATATTCAGACCGACCAGTTTCGACCCTCTGGTATTCCTTACACAACCAATGTTGGAGATGCGGCCACCACAGGTCTGGAGATCGAGTGGTCCTATGCATGGGACTCTGGGCTTACTCTGGAGGCCAACGGGCTACATGCCAGGTCAAGGACAACCCGTGCAAATGCGGATTATGCGCCTAAATTGACCCAGAGCCTTCCTGGCGTTCCGCAGGATGCGCTCAGTCTTATTGCGAGCTATCACAGGCCGATATTGCGAAATGCCGAACTCAATCTGATCGGCGAGATCAGCTATATCGGCAAATCCAAGGTCACGTTTGATCCCGTAAATGCACCAACCATGGGGGGTTATTCACGGGCTAAGCTGATTGCGGAGTTGCGTAGCTCGCGGTGGAACGCCCAGATTTATGTTTCAAATCCGACCAATGAGAACGGCGACACCTTTGCCTTCGGAAACCCGTTCAGTTTCAGCCAGGGACAGCAGGCCACGCCGATGCGGCCGCGTACCATTGGGGTTTCAGTCTCATCCAATTTCTAGAAAAAGTTCAGATCGATATAGGGATCAGTCAATTCAGCGCCGTCTCACCATTGACGGCAGCTATCTGGAGAGGCTGGACGTCGTAACAGCCAGCTGAAGCCAGCTCGATCGCGATCTTATTGAGACGCGAACGCCGCCAAGCTGAAGGCGGCCCTGATCGTGGAGAGCGGTCAGGGCCGTTCTGCCCCCCGGCCTAAGGCGCGCTCGTAGTTGCGATCCTATTGGACCCTTGCAAAAATCGCTATTTTGTGTGATGACAGTTCTGTAACCGGAGATCTCCAGTCTCTGCACGAAACCGGCCCAGGATCACCCCTCTCTGATGGTGGTTCTGGGCTGTGTCGTTTCTGGAGGGGCGCTCATAGTCGGGAGGCCGCCATTACCGCGAAAGACTTCGCAGACCTGGCGATAGATGAAGATCCCTTCGCCCCTTGCCTTTGGATTCCTAGCGAATGGTGGACTCAGTTCCTGGCCGAAACAGACCGCAAACCCAACGCGATAGGTGCCGTAATCTATCGGAATAAGACCGTCAGGGATGGCGGGCCTGGGACAGATTTCCAAACAGGCAGCGACCAGGGTGGTTATCGCCGCCGTTAAGGCCGAACATGGGCGACCCACGCCTCAGCGCTGTCGGTCACCGGGCCGGTTGCATCGACCTTGGCCCAGGTCAGAAGACCAATATCACGGGCCAATTGGAGTTTCAGAGTGTCAGCCGTCGCATCAGACGCATCGCTGAGACGTCCAGATATACGGCGTTCAAGAACGTCTTCCGGCGCTTCGAGCCAGACCCCGCGAAAATCAACTCCAGCGCCTCGTGCCAATGCCTCTGCATGCTGGCGAAGCTCGGGATCGATGAAGGTTGCATCAAGAACCACGGCGCGTCCGGCCCGGATCAGGCTGTGCGCCTCCTGAAATAGAAGGTCGTAAACTTCGGAAGACGGAGTCGCCGCATAATAAGGAGCCGCTAAAGCTTCCAAATGATCCACACCGACCAAGCGTTTACGGATCTCATCGGTTCTAAGAACCACCGCCCCAGGCGCAGCCCCCAATCCTGGCGCGATCAGCCTGGCGAAGCTGGACTTACCCGTCCCCGACAGGCCACCGACCGCAGTCAAGCTTGGTGGAATGGGGGCCAGATGTTCCAAGGCTGCCTTCAGATAGGCAATGGCGGCTGCATCATCGCCGCTATGCGCCTGAACATGCGCCCGCACCCCGGCTCGGACTGACATCATCAGGGGTAAGGCGCTCAATCCTTCATAGAGACCCTCCGCTTCGTCGCGTGAGGCCTGATCGAGATAGGCTGACAGAACACGAACCGCAGCATCGCGACGGCGGCGGAAATCGAGATCCATCAACAAGAAGGCAAGGTCATACTGAACATCTATGTCTGACAGGACGTCGTTGAACTCTATGCAATCGAATAAGATCGGCCTGCCATTCTCCAGAAGGATGTTCCCCAAATGCAGATCAGCGTGGCAGTGTCGCGCGAAACCGGCGACCTGCCTGGCGTCCAGCAAGGCTTTGCGCTTGGAAAACTCTGCTTCGGTGGCGGCCACGACAGCTTCCACAAGGTCCGCACCCAAACGTGGCTTCAAAGCGCGAAGAAGTTTGGCGTTGGAGTCGATGGTGAACTTTAGGGCTAGCCCTCCACCGCCCTGGGGGCGCGGCTCAGCCTTGGCGTGAAGCCCTGCCACTTCCCGGCCAAGGGCATCGGCCAGAGGGCCGTCGACGGCCCATGGACGCGCGGCCAGTACAGCCGTCTCGTCAAAGCGGCGCATCTCGAGGACATACTCGACAGCTTCTCCGGGCCCGTTCAGCACATAACCTTCAGGGCTCTTGGTGAGTTTAAGGACAGAGCGATAAATGTCGGAAGCCGCAGCACGGTTGAAGCGCAGTTCCCGCTCGAGGGCCCAGTGACGCAGGCCAAGGGTCGAGTAGTCCAGATAGCCCAGATCAACCCGCTTCTTGACCTTATAAGCGATGTCTCCGGTGAGATAGACCCGCGCGCAGGCCGTTTCGATGGTGAGGTCAGCGCGGTCGGAAAACCAGCGATCAATACGCGCCTCCTCAGCCTCCATCATGGATAGAGCCGTTCCGTTGTCCAGCCCGCTCCTGCATGATGGAAGGCCAGTCTCTCATGCAGACGGAAGGGTCGATCGCGCCAGAATTCCAGGCTGCTGGGTGTCAGTCGAAAGCCAGACCAGTGGGGAGGCCGGGGGGCCTTGCCCAGGCCGAACTTCAGTCCGAATTCTGCAATCCGCTTTTCAAAGGCCAGGCGGTCCGGCAAGGGCCGCGACTGCTCCGAGGCCCAGGCGCCAAGTTGTGCTGGGCGGGCACGGGTCGCCCAATAGATGTCAGCCTCCTCGTCGGTCACCGGCGTAATCGTCCCGCGCACCCTGACCTGCCGGCGCAGGGACTTCCAGTGAAACAGTAGAGCGGCCTGGGGGTGGGCCGCCAGTTGCTGGCCCTTAGCGCTGCCGAGATTGGTGTAGAAGACGAAACCGTCAGGCCCAGCGTCCTTGAGCAGGACCATACGGACATCAGGCAGTCCGTCCGGATCGACCGTGGCCAGAGCCATAGCGTTGGCGTCATTGACCTCCTTGGCCACAGCTTCCGCGAGCCACTGACTGAACAGGCTTATTGGATCTTCTGCGGTCAAGGGCGGCAGATCCGCCGATGCCACAGATTTCAGATACTCGTCCTCGGTGGGCGAACTGGGAATGTGGGGCTTTTCAGACATGAGGCCGATATAGAATGTCCCGGAGCAAACGTCAGGCAGTTTAGATGTCTGACATCTGATTTCGTTTTTCCAAATTGAGCGGAGCCAAGCAGGATAGCGTCGACCTTACCAACCTGGCCCTGCAAGCTGTCAAACGTCAGACAGGGTCACAGGCTTTACACCCGCCACTGAAATCAAGCTCTCCACACAGTCGCGGATCGAGTCATCGAGCGGCCGGAAGGTGATGCCGACGGCGGCACGCATCCGCTCGTTGCGAAGTTCGGCCTGTGCCCATATGGCCCGGAATTCAGCCTCCCGCGCACGGATCCTGTCAGGGAAGCGATCGATCAGGACAGGCGGGGCCAGCCTGATTTCAGGCAGAAGGCGGGTTATGTCGGCACAGATGTCCTCAACCTTCCGCGCATCGGTAGACCAGGCAATGAACCGCTCGCCATTGCGCACCGAGCCGCTGGTCAGGAGGCCGATATGGCAAAGGGCGTCATCGCGGACGTCGACCGTCATCCAGGGGCGATAGACCCCACTTTGCTCGTATTCGCCCAGAAGCATGGTTTCGATGAAGTGCTGCCAGGGGCCCATATCCTTCTGATGAGCGGATTGGATCGGACCGACATTGTCGCCGGGACAACAGGTGATGGCGTCCCAATTTCCACTCCTGTCCGCAGCGGCAGCAAAGGCCCGCTCAGCAATCAGCTTGCCCATGGAATAGCCCTGCCCTCTTTCAGGGGAGCGCTTTGGATTCAGTTCGTCGGGATAGCGACCCTCATAGAAAACCGGACGGCGCACGACTTCCTGGAGGTCCATCTCAGAAATGATCGCGGCTATGCTGGAGGTGACCACCACCCGAGACACGCTGCCAGACCGGTCTATGCTGCCGATAATGTGGTCGCAGACCCGCTGGACATAGGCTGGGTCATCGTAGTCGCTGACATGGGCAATATGAGCGACCCCATGGCAGCCCTTGAAAATCTCGTCATAACATCCGTCCTGATCGAGATCAGCCGCATGCAGGGTCAAGCGACCCGACGCGTAACCGGGCATGGCCTTTAGAAAATCAGTGCGTTTTGGATCATCAATCTGACGGACGCAGGCGCGGACGCGGAAACCCTGATCCAGCAGTAGGCGGACAGTCCAACCCCCCAGAAAACCGGCAGCGCCCGTAACGGCAACCGTTGCTCGCCTTGGTATCGGCGCCATGATGATCTCCTCGCCTTTATTATGAGCCGGAGTGGGCCCCGATTGAAGGTCGGAGTCAATTTCTGCCTTGGCCGCGCCAGCCTATGCCCGCCAAAATTACGCTGATGATCACAGGAGGCTTGCCCAATTCCTGACCGGTACTAGGGTCAGGAACATTATGGAGGCAAGCATGACACATCGCGGAACCATGACATTGGTCGCCATGAGCGACGGGGCCTCAATCGGCGTCTATCACGTGGAACCCAAGGGAGACCGCAAGGGGGGCCTGGTGCTGATCCAGGAAATCTTTGGTGTGACCGACCACATAAAAGAGCTTTGCGACGGCTATGCCGAAGATGGCTATGAGGTCCTTGCCCCGGCCCTTTATGACCGCGTCGCGCCGAATTTTCAGGCGACCTATGACCCCGAGGATATCCAAAAAGCCATCAAAGTGGCCCGGGAGCTGCATTCCTTTCCGCAAGCGATGGAAGACGTGCAGACCTGCATCCAGGCCCTGAAGGTCAAGGGCAAGGTCTTCATCACCGGCTATTGCTATGGTGGTAGCATGGCCTGGGCCATGGCTTGCAGGTCGCCCGATCTGGCAGCGGCCTCAGGCTATTACGGTAGCATGGTCCCAAGCATGGCCGATCAAACCCCCAAATGTCCGACCATCCTGCACTTCGGACGTCACGATCATGGCATCCCCATGGATGGGGTCGAGGCCGTCGCCGCCAAGCATCCGGAGGTGGCCGTTCACATTTACGAAGCGGGACATGGCTTCAATTCTGACCGCCGGACCGACTACCATCCTGAAAGCGCCAGCTTGGCACGGGAGCGGACCCTGGCGCTCTTTGCGGAAAACGGCGGTTAGGGTATTAGCGACGCGATGTCGCACAATACATTTGGTCAACTTTTCCGAGTCACAACCTGGGGCGAAAGCCATGGCCCAGCGCTAGGCTGTGTCGTCGACGGGTGCCCTCCAGGCCTTAAGCTCACAGAGGCCGATGTTCAGGTCTGGCTGGAAAAACGTCGCCCTGGCCAAGGCAAGTTCGTCACGCAAAGACAAGAACCCGACGCCGTGAAAATCCTGTCCGGTGTCTTCGAAGATGCTCAGACAGACGGCCAAGTCACCACAGGCACGCCCATCTCCATGATGATCGAAAATGTCGATCAGCGTAGCCGAGACTATTCTGAGATTGCGCAAGCCTTTCGACCCGGCCACGCAGACTACGCCTATTTCGCTAAGTACGGGGTCCGCGACTATCGTGGGGGCGGCCGCGCGTCTGCTAGGGAAACAGCGGCCAGGGTTGCTGCAGGTGCTGTGGCACGCAAGATTTTGGAAGGCGTCATTATCCGCGGTGCGGTGGTGCAGATCGGGCCCCACGCCATCAACCGCGATCGGTTTGACTGGGCCCAGACCCATGAAAATCCGTTCTGGTGCCCCGACGCTGACATGGTCCCGATCTGGGAAGAGCACCTCGAAACCATCCGCAAGGCCGGGTCATCGACAGGTGCAATTGTCGAAGTTGAAGCCATTGGCGTCCCGGCTGGCTGGGGTGCGCCGATCTATGGCAAGCTGGACGCAGAACTTGCCGCCGCTCTGATGTCGATCAATGCCGCCAAAGGGGTAGAAATCGGCGCAGGCTTTGCCTCTGCGGCCCTGACGGGGGAGGAAAACGCCGATGAAATGCGTGCTGGAAACGATGGCCCCACTTTCCTATCCAATAATGCCGGCGGAATCCTAGGCGGGATTTCGTCGGGACAGGCCGTTGTGGCGCGGGTAGCGTTCAAACCAACATCATCTATCCTTACCCTTAGGCGCACCCTCAATGAGGCGGGCGAAGAAATCGATCTTCGCACCAAGGGCCGACATGATCCCTGTGTCGGCCTGCGCGCTGTTCCGGTGGTGGAAGCCATGATGGCCTGCGTCCTGGCCGATGCATATCTGCGTCACCGCGCCCAGACGGGCAGGTCCGACTGACACGTCAGGCCAGAGTCAGCCCTAGAAGCTAAGGGCGCAGCTTTCACCAATGGTCGGTCGCGAGACGACAATCCGGCTCAGCCCAGGAAACTCGACCTTCAGTCGCTCTGAGAAATACAGGCATAGGTGCTCGAGCGTTGGCCGTTCGAGACCTGGCTTCTCGTTCAACAGGCCATGGTCCAGATCTAGGGCTACAGCACGCAAAGCCGCATCCAGATCGGCCAGATCCGCTACCCAGCCTACAGGATCCAGGGTTGGTCCACGGACACTTGCCTCGACCTTGAAGGAATGACCGTGCAGGCGTGAATAGGGGCGGTCCTGGGGGCCATCCACAAGATAGTGTGCCGCGTCAAAGGTTGCGGATTTGGTGATTTCAAAGGTCGGCTGGGTCATGAGGCTGGCGTAGGACGCCTATGGAATTCCAAGGTATTTGTGAGTCTGGACGCTTAAACGCCACCGGGGGTGGGTGAGGCAATAGGCGATCGCAGCCTGGGTGTTGGGAATACGGTCTGGACCATCCATGGGCTGAAGCAGAAACCGCTCGAAATCCCAGGCCTCGAAGGTCGAAGGGTCGACCCCCTTCTGTGGGAAGACCAGCTTCAGCTCCTGTCCTGCCTGCTGCACCACAGGGGCCTGGGCCTTGGGGCTGACGCAGATCCAGTCAATGCCTTCTGGTGCTGGCAAGGTGCCATTGGTTTCCAGGGCAATGGAAAATCCTTCGGCATGGAGTGCCTCGATCAGGTCGGTATCGACCTGCAACAGGGGTTCGCCGCCTGTGCAGACAACCAGGCGTCCCTCGTCGCCGCCTTCCCACTTGGCCGCAATGGTCCGGGCCAAGGTCGCCGCATCGGCAAAACGACCGCCTCCGACACCATCCATGCCGACAAAGTCCGTGTCACAGAAGGTGCAGACGGCACTGGCGCGGTCTTCCTCGCGGCCTGACCAGAGGTTACAGCCAGCGAAACGGCAAAAGACGGCGGGACGGCCAGCCTGGCCGCCCTCTCCCTGCAGGGTCAGGAAGATCTCTTTGACGGCATAGCTCATACTTCTGTCGCCACACGGCCCGCCGCGTCCCATTCCTCATAACCCCGCACCCGAAGGGCACAGGCCGGGCAGGTGCCGCACCCATAGCCCCAGGGGTTCCGCTGGTCGCGCTCACCGCGGTAGCAGGTGTGGCTGTGCTCGAGAATCAATGTCACCAGATCTTCCCCGCCAAGACCCTTTGCCAGTTCCCAGGTCTGGGCCTTGGTCAGCCACATCAGTGGGGTCTCGATGGAAAAGTCCTGGGCCATGCCCATGTTCAGCGCAGTCTGTAGGGCATCGAGACTGTCTCGCCGACAGTCGGGATAGCCAGAGAAATCGGTCTCGCACATGCCGCCCACCAGAACCGACTGACCCCGCCGGTCTGCCAGCGCCGCAGCATAGGTCAGGAAGACCAGATTGCGCCCGGGCACGAAGGTATTGGGCAGGCCTTTTTCCGTGATCTCGAAGGCGCGGTCTTCCGTCATGGCCGTCTGCCCCAAGGCACCAAAGCCCTGCATATCGACCACGTGATCTTCACCCAGTCGGGCCGCCCAGTGTGGGAAATGGGCGGCAAGTTCCCGGCGCACCGTCTGCCGCTGGGCCATTTCGACACCGTGTCGCTGGCCATAGTCGAACCCGACGGTCTCGACCTGATCATTTCTTGCCAAGGCCCAAGCCAGACAGACCGAGGAATCCTGACCGCCGGAAAATAGGACAAGGGCGCGGGAAGGCTGGGACATGGCCTGAATATGCGCCCCGGGACACAAAACCGGAAGCCCTGACCCGGATTTGGCAGATGTTTCGGTCGGCTGATGGAATGGAGCCACACCTACGGGCGGTACCCACCAGACGGCCAACGCCTTCCGACGGGAAGCCTCCTGAGAGCCCTCCAACACGAAAATGTGATTAATCAAACATTGACGGATAAAGATTCAGGTCGCGCAATCAATGTTGCTCGAAATAACGGCATAAATGCCGAGTCGATGCATAAAAACAATGCGCGAACATCGCGCTGCTGGGAGGCTTAGATGAATAATGGACGGCGTAATTTACTGTGCCTGGGAGTCTCTTCTTTAGCATTTAT
>CAITHQ010000025.1 GCA_903892305.1 uncultured Alphaproteobacteria bacterium | reverse complement strand
GTCCTAGTGGGGTTGAGCTCTCACTCCCTGGCTTTGCTGGCCGATGCTGGCCATAACTTTTCCGATGTCTTGGCTCTGCTGATGGCCTGGGGCGCGGCGATTATGGCCAAACAGGTGCCTAGCACCCGCCGGACCTATGGCCTGCGAAAGGGCACAATCCTGGCCTCCCTGGCCAATGCCGTCCTGCTGTTGATTGCGGTGGGTGTCATTGCTTCGGAATCCGCCCGGCGGTTGATGGACCCCACGACCATCGCCACCCTGCCCGTAATGATCACCGCCGGGATTGGCGTCGTTATCAATACAGCCACCGCCCTGATGTTCCTGCGGGGCCAGGAAGACCTGAATATCCGTGGCGCCTTCATGCATATGGCGACGGATGCGGCAGTGTCCCTGGCTGTGGTTGTTGGCGCAGGGGTCATGATGGTGACCGGCGGCATGACCTGGCTGGACCCGGCGCTCAGTCTGATTATCGCTGGGGTTATCGTCATCGGAACCTGGGGCCTCCTGCGAGACTCCGCAGACTTGGCCATGGACGCAGCCCCAAAGAGCGTGGACGTGGCCGCCGTTCGGTCCTGGCTATTGCGTCGACCCGGCGTCACGGATGTCCATGACCTGCACATCTGGGCCATGAGCACCACGGAGACCGCCCTGACGGTACATCTGACCCGGCCCGACAATGCCGACGCGGATGCCTTTCTGCATGCGGCCTGTGACGGGCTGGCAGAGCGGTTCCATATTGGCCATTGCACCCTGCAGATCGAGACCGGAGATGCTGCCCAGTGCCGCCTCGCCCCGGCGGAGACGGTCTAGGCGTGTGGCTGACCCTCTATCAGGTCGTCACCCGCCTCCTGGAGCCTGCGGTTCCCTCGATCCTGCGCGGTCGCGCCAAGCGAGGTAAGGAAGATCCGATCCGGATCGGCGAGCGGTTTGGGTGTCCGACCTGTCCGCGCCCCTCGGGAACCCTCGTCTGGCTACACGGGGTCAGCGTGGGTGAAAGCCAATCCTTGCTCCCCCTGGTATCGGCGCTAAAGGCGGCCAGACCTGAGATCAATATTCTCGTGACCTCGGGCACGAAAACTTCTGCGAACCTGCTGGCTAAGCGGTTGCCACCAGATGTGATTTATCAGTATGCGCCGGTTGATGTCCCGGGAGCCGTTGGGCGGTTCCTAGATCACTGGCACCCCTCGGTTGGCGTGCTGGTCGAGAGCGAACTCTGGCCAAATCTTATCCTCAAGGCGCAAGCCAGGGGGGTCAAACTGGTGCTGGCCTCGGCGCGGATCACAGCAAAAAGCGCTGCGGGCTGGCAGCGCATGGGGTCAGCCCCACACCAACTGCTGAGCGCCTTTAAGGTCCTCATGCCGCAGGACGCTGAAACCGCAGGACGCCTGGAAAAGCTGGGTGGAACCATTGGCCCCTTCGCAAACCTCAAGCGGGTTGGCCAAGCCCTGGCCTATGATCCAGGAGCGTTGAAAGCCCTCAAGGCCTCCGCCAACGGCCGGCCTGTGATCCTGGCGTCCAATACTCACCCCGGCGAGGAAAACCTGATCTGCCAGGCAGGTTTGGGCCTCGGAGCCCTTCTCGTGGTTGCCCCGCGCCACCCTGAACGGGGAAACGAGGTCGCCACAAGTTTGGAGGCCTTAGGCTTGAAGATCTGCCGCAGATCCAAGGGCGAGACCTTATCCCATGACCATCAGGTCTATCTGGCTGACACCCTTGGTGAGATGGGCCTTCTGTATGCTTGGGCCGATGTGGCGGTCATGGGTGGCAGCTTCTATACTGGGATAGGTGGTCACAACCCCCTCGAACCTGCCCGGATGGGCGTTCCGGTCATCACGGGCCCTTACGTCTTCAATGCCAGCGATCTCTATGGCGAAATGCTCGATGTGGTGGCCGCGATAGAGGTGGCGGATGGACCTGAATTGACCCGCAGCCTGACGGGACTGATCGCCCACCCACATATCCGTCAGCAGATGACGGATGCCGCCCTGGCCTATGCCGCACGGCAAGGGGCGGCCTTGGACACGGTCATGTCCGCCCTCTTGCCCTTGATAGACGCATGAAGTTGCCGACGCCGAAATGGTGGTATGTGCGATCCGGCGCGCCGGCGCCTGTGATCCGTGCGCTGCTGACGCCGATCAGCTGGATTTGGGCCTGGGCAACGGCAAGGCGCATGGCAAGAACTGAGCCCATGGATCCGGGTGCAGCTGTCATCTGCGTTGGCAATCTGACCGCGGGGGGAACCGGCAAGACCCCTGTGGTTCGTGAATTGCTGCGAATATTACGAGATCGAGGCGTCGTGGCACATGGCCTGTCTCGGGGTTATGGCGGAAAGCTGAAAGGGCCAACGCAAGTTGACCTTGCATACCACAGCGCCGCCGATGTCGGGGATGAGCCCCTTATGATGGCGAACGATGGGCCGATTTGGGTCTCCGTCAACCGTGCAGCAGGGGCCAAGGCCGCAGTGGCGAAGGGTGCGCAGGTCGTGGTGATGGATGATGGCCACCAAAACCCGACGCTCAAGAAGGCCCTGTCCCTTGTGGTGGTGGATGGGGAGACCCGAGATGGGGAATGGCCCTTGGGCGATGGGTCTGTTTTTCCAGCTGGACCCTTGCGAGAGCCCTTGGAGGTCGGCCTAGCTCGGGCCGATGCGGTGATCCTTGTGCTTCCGGAGGACCTTAGGGCACCAGCGCCTGAGCTGCTTGCCATGTTTCCGGGAAAGCCGATCCTGTGCGTTCGGATCACCCCCGTAGAACCGCCGCCCCCGGGCCCCCAAATGGGCTTTGCCGGTATTGGCAAGCCCTGGAAGGTCGAACGCGCCCTAAAAGCCGCGGGATGTCAGCTGGTGGAATTCGCCAATTTTCCCGACCATGCCGCCTATTCGGAAGCCACCCTAAAGAGCCTCGCAGCGACTGCGGCACAGTTCGGCGCAGGCCTAGTCACCACCGAGAAAGACTGGGTACGCTTGCCGCCGACCTGGCGGGATCGCATCACAGCCTGGCCGATCCGCGCGACCTTCGAAGCACCCGCAGACCTGGAAAAACTACTGGACCGTCTCAGCCTTTAGGCCCCGGCCCTCTGGGCGTAGGTCCAGGCCGACTGCGCCAGCAGGGGCACCCGCTCTGCCATGGCGGCCGCCTGCGGGCTATTGGCCGTGCCATCGCGGACCCGACCGACAATGCCCTGACAAATGCCTGCCAGCCGGAACATATTGTAGGAGAAGAACCAGTCGAGATTGCGCAGTCCAGGCCGGTTGGTCCTCTGGCAATAGATCTCAACGGCCTCCTCAAGAGTTGGAAGTCCGTGGGCTTTTAAGTCGGGTAGGGTCGAGATGGAGCCATTGACCCAGTTCATCAATAGATAGGTGAAGTCAGCCAAGGGCTCGCCAAGGGTGCCGAGTTCCCAGTCCAGAACCGCGGCAACCTTGGGCTCTGTCGGGTGCAGGACCATATTGTCCAGGCGGTAGTCGCCGTGAACGACGCTGGTGCGTTCCTGTTCCGGGAGGGATTTTGGCAGGAAGTCGATCAAGCGCTCCATCTCTTCGAGGTGGACGGTTTCTGAAGCCTTGTACTGCTTGGTCCAGCGATCGACCTGACGCCCCATATAATTGCCAGGTTTGCCATAATCGCCCAGGCCTATGGCCTCGTGATCGGTATTGTGCAGGTCAGCCAGGGTTTCGATCTTGGCCTTGAAGATCGCAAACCGTTCCGCTGGCTCATAGGCCGGCAGGGTCTGATCCCAAAGGATGCGACCCTCGACCATGTCCATAATGTAGAACCAAGTGCCGATCACAGCGTCGTCGGTGCAGAGGCCATAGGACCGCGCCACGGGAAACCCCGTCGGATAGAGGGCGGTGATGACCTTGTATTCGCGATCCACGGCATGCGCCGAGGGCAGCAGCTTGCCCGGGGGCTTGCGCCGCATGACGTATTTCTTCGAGGGGGTGATCAGCTGATAGGTGGGATTGGATTGCCCCCCCTTGAACTGGCGAATTTCTAGGGGGCCTTCAAAGCCCTCAACATTGGCCTGCATCCAGGTGGTGAGGGCGGCCTCGTCGAAACGATGACTCTCTGCGACGTCCTTCGTGCCCGAATTCGCAGCTTCGCGTTCCTGCTCGGCGGTATCGGTCATGATGGACTCCCTAGGTCTTACACGTGTTTGAACCACCATACCGACCCAGCGTAGGACGGGGCAAGACCTGTCATTCAAAGCGATGGAGCATGTCTCGATCCGATAACCGGTTCCCACTTATCGGAAGATGCGCTTGTCGAGATCAGCGGCCCAAGGCGCGCCAACCTATGTCCGTCCGATAAAATCCCCCCGGCCAGTCGATCTTTGCAACGGCGGCATAGGCCCTTTGCCGGGCCACTTCAAAGCTAGGGCCACGAGCACAGACATTGAGCACTCGCCCGCCCGAGGCCCGCAGGGTGCCGTCAGCATCTCGCCGGGTCCCTGCATGGAAGACCACGACATCCTCGCCGAAATCCTGATCAGCGCCGATGATCTCACTTCCCATTTGTGGGGCGTCTGGATAACCCTGAGCTGCGAGCACCACGCAGACCGCCGCCTCGTCATGCCATTGCGGCTGGGGGAGTTCGTGGAGCGTCCCCGTCGCGCAGGCCAAAAGATAAGGCACCAGGTCGCTCTTCAGCCGAAGCATCAGGACCTGACATTCCGGGTCGCCGAACCGGGCGTTGAACTCCACAAGCTTGGGTCCATCTTGGGTGGCCATCAGCTCGACAAACAGCACACCGCGATAGGGGGCACCTTCGGCTGCAATGCTGGCAAGGGCTGGCTCGGCCAAACGTGTCAGGGTTTGCTCCACCAGGGTCGGGGTGAAGACCGGCGCAGGCGAATAGGTGCCCATGCCACCGGTATTTGGCCCCTGCTCGCCGTCAAAGGCGCGTTTATGATCCTGGGCAGAGCCAAACAGCATAGAGGTCTGCCCGTCACACAGGGCAAACAGCGAGCCAATCTCCCCCTCTAGAAATTCCTCTATCACCACCCTGGCCCCGGCGCCGCCGAACCGCCCCCCGAAGACGTCATCAATGGCGGTCTCTGCTGTCGCCAAATCAGGGGCAATGACCACGCCCTTCCCCGCAGCCAAGCCATCGGCCTTGATCACATAGGGCGCGACGAAGGCACTCAGACCCGCCTTTGCCGCAGCAGCAGTCTCAAATACCCCATAGGCCGAGGTGGGCAGGCTGTGCCGATCACAGAAGGCCTTGGTGAAGGCCTTGGAGCTTTCCAACTGCCCCGCCGCCGCCGTGGGGCCAAAGCAGGGAATTTCGGCCAAGGCCAAGGCGTCCGCCAGACCCGCCTCCACAGACACTTCAGGGCCGATCACAACGAGATCGGCTGCCATGTCCTGGGCCAAGGCGATAAGGGCTGGCACGTCTATTGGGCTGACCGGCTTCAACTCGCCCAAGGTCGCCATACCAGGATTGCCCGGGGCGATCACCAAGGTCTCCACCAGGGGCGAGGCCTTGATCTTCCAGGCCAAGGCGTGTTCACGACCGCCGGATCCGATAAGCAAAATTTTCATAGCCGGGCTTTGGCCTGCAAGGCCGCAGAGGTCAACTCAGGCGTCAGCCTATTGACCGACATCCAGAGAATAGCCGGCCGACCGAACCGTGCGGATCGGGTCAATATCGCTGTCCTTGCGGTTCAGGGCCTTGCGCAGGCGACCCACATGAACGTCGACGGTCCGCGCCTCCACATAGACCTCGCGACCCCAGACGGCATCCAGCAATTGCTCCCGGGAAAAGACGCGTCCTGGGTTTTGCATGAAGTGGTCAAGCAACCTAAACTCGGTGGGGCCAAGGTGGATTTCTTCCCCTGACCGCCGGACGCGATGGGCGACGCGGTCGATAATCAAGTCGCCGCGGTGCACCTGATCTTCGGACAAACCAGGCCGAATCCGCCGCAGGACAGCGCGGATACGGGCCGACAGTTCCGTCATGGCGAACGGCTTAATGACGTAATCATCTGCGCCGGTGTCGAGGCCGCGAATACGATCGGTCTCTTCGCCCCGAGCCGTCAGCATAATGATCGGAACATTGCGAGATTCCGTTCGATTCCGTAGGCGACGGCAGACCTCGATCCCAGAAATTTTCGGCAGCATCCAGTCCAGGATCACCAGGTCTGGAGCGTGTTCGGCCACCATGGTCAGGGCTTCCTCGCCATCCGAGGCCAGGGCGACATCATACCCGTCCTTCTCCAGATTATACTGAAGGAGGGTCGAGAGTGCGTCTTCGTCTTCGACAATTAGAATGCGCGGCGACATAAAAATCTGCCTTGTCGTTAATAGGTTAGACCGTCGGTCTTGGGTCGAGGCACGCTCATGGTTTCATCGCCGGTGATCTCGTAATGAATGATCTCCGCAATATTGGTGGCGTGGTCACCGATCCGCTCCATGTTCTTAGCCACGAACAAGAGGTGGGCGCAGGCGGTGATCGTCCGCGGATCACCCATCATATAGGTCAGCAGTTCCCGAAAGAGACTGTTGTAATGCTCATCGACTTCGTCATCCCGGGACCAGACCTGCAGGGCGCGATCGAGGTTTGAAGCGGTATAGGCATCAAGGACATCCTTCAAACGGCCCGACACCAGCCGACCCATTCGTTCGATAGAACGGGTGAGCGCAGCAATAGGCTCAGCCTCCGCCAAGACCATGGTCCGCTTGGCGATGTTCTTGGCCAGGTCGCCACACCGTTCGAGATTATTGGCGATCTTCATGGCCGCCACCGTCCGGCGGAGGTCATTGGCCATGGGCTGGCGTAGGGCGATCAACCGAATAGCCTTTCGCTCGATCTCGGCCTGCAGGATGTCGAGGCGCTCGTCGCGGGTGACAACCTGTTCGGCCAGGGCCTGATCGCGACGGATCACCGCTTCCAGACTGTCGGCAACCTGGGCCTCCGTCAGACCGCCCATGCGCGCGCATTCCGCTGTCAGCGCGTTGAGTTCGTCCTCATAGGACTTAACGATGTGCTCGTTCATAGCGTCGTCCTTATCCGAACCGGCCGGTGATATAGTCCTGGGTGCGGCTATCACGGGGGTTGGTGAAAATGTTGCCGGTGTCGCCAGCTTCCACCAGCTTGCCCATGTGGAAGAAGGCGGTCCTTTGCGAAACCCGCGCCGCCTGGGCCATCGAGTGGGTGACGATCACAATGCAGTACTGATTACGGAGCTCGTCGATCAGCTCTTCGATCCGTGCCGTGGCAATGGGGTCAAGGGCCGAGCAGGGCTCGTCCATCAAAATGACTTCTGGGCTGACGGCAATAGCTCGGGCGATGACCAAACGCTGCTGCTGGCCACCTGATAGACCCGTACCTGGCTGTTGCAGGCGATCGGAAACCTCGGCCCAAAGGCCAGCGCGCTTCAGGGATTTTTCGACGATGGCGTCAAGTTCAGCCTTGGTTGTCGCAATGCCGTGGATACGGGGACCATAGGCGACGTTCTCGTAAATGGTCTTGGGAAAAGGGTTGGGCTTTTGGAACACCATGCCCACCCTGGCGCGCAGGACCACAGGATCGATCCCGCGATCATTCACATCCTCGCCGTCCAATTCGATCCGACCCTGGACACGGGCACCTGCAATGGTGTCATTCATCCGGTTGATGCAGCGCAGGAAGGTCGACTTGCCGCAGCCTGACGGACCGATCAGGGCCGTGACAGACTTTTCAGCCACGTCGAGGGACACATCGAACAGGGCCTGCTTGGCACCATAGAACACATTGATGTCCCGGGCGCGGATCTTGACCTGATCGCTGGGCAATGCCGTGCCCACGACCGGTTCCAGGGCCTCGTCGCGTT
>CAITHQ010000024.1 GCA_903892305.1 uncultured Alphaproteobacteria bacterium | reverse complement strand
GGTCACGCCCTGGCGCCGATCTTCGCACCCATCGGCTTTAACTGGCAGATGACTGTGGCCCTGATCCCCGGCATGGCGGCTCGGGAAGTGGCAGTGGCGGCCCTGGGCACGGTCTATGCGGTCGGCGGCAGCGCGGCCTCAAGTCTGGCCGCCACCTTGCACCAGTCCTGGTCCCTGGCGTCAGGCTTGGCCTTCCTGGCCTGGTACGTGTTTGCGCCCCAGTGCGTGGCAACCTTGGCCGTGGTGCGTCGGGAGACCAATAGCTGGCGCTGGCCGATCATCATGTTCGCCTACATGCTGGGCCTTGCCTATGGGGCGGCCTTCATCGTCTATCAGACCGCCGTGGCCCTGGGCGCAGGCTAACCGCCCAAGGCCTGGGCCGCGCCCTGCAATCGCGACAGCAGACGCTTGAGCAGGGCCACCTCGCTGGGGGCCAGACCGGCAATCAGGGCCGCTTCATAGGCCAGGGCCAGGGGCGCGATCTCGCTGTGTAGGTGGGCACCCTCCTGGGTCAGGGCCAGGATGTGGGAGCGGCCATCGCGCTGATGGTCCCGACGGCTAATCAAACGGCGCTTTAGAAGGCCCTGGGCCGCGCGGCTTACCGTGACCTTGTCCATGCCGGTGCGCGCCACAATGCCCCCCTGACTGAGGGCCAGATCCTCCGCCAGGACGCAGATCAGCCGCCACTGGGGAATGGTCAGGCCAAAGCGGTCCTCATAGGCCCGGGCGATCAGGCCTGAGACGGCATTGGACGCCACGGACAATCTGTAGGGCAGATAGTCGTCTAGCTTCAGGCCTGTCGTTGTGGTTTCCGGCGGCCGGGAAGTGATCGTCACGGAGCTTGAACCTCCTGCTCTATCGCTCCGAAGATTGAGTGACGTTTGGTGTCGCGCATTTCAATGCGTACCCGATCACCGACCTTGAGAAAGGGCGTTTTGGGCGCGCCGTGGGCAAGGGTTTCCACAGTTCGCAACTCTGCGAGGCAGGAATAGCCAACGCCGCCTTCCGCGATGGTTTTTCCTGGACCGCCATCAGGACCGCGATTCGACACCGTGCCTGATCCGATGATCGTCCCGGCGCAGAGGCTGCGGGTCTTGGCCGCATGGGCGATCAGGGTTCCGAAGTCGAAGGTCATGTCCACGCCGGCGTCAGCCTCGCCCAGCAGCTTGCCATTGAGTTCGACCTCAAGAGCTCCATGCAGTTTGCCCTCCATCCAGGCAGAGCCCAGGGCGTCTGGCGTGACCGCCACCGGCGAGAAGGCTGAGGCTGGCTTAGACTGGAAAAAGCCAAAATTCTTGGACAGCTCTCCTGGGATCAGATGGCGCAGGGACACGTCATTGGCCAACAGCACCAGCCGGATGGCGGCAAGTCCCTGCTCTCGCGTGGCACCCTGGGGCACATCGCCAACGATCACGGCGATCTCGCCCTCCATGTCGCAGCCCCAGGCTTCGTCGCCCAAAGGAATGGGATCACGAGGTGCAAGGAAGCCGTCGGACCCGCCTTGATACATCAGCGGGTCTGTCCAGAAGCTCTCAGGCATATCGGCGGCCAGGGCCTGACGCACCAGGGCCACATGGTTCACATAGGCCGAGCCATCGGCCCACTGATAGGCCCTGGGCAGGGGGCTTTCCGCGTCATGCTCATGAAAGCGAACCCTGGGGATGGAGCCATGCTCCAAGCTCTCAGATAGGCCGCGCAGGAGGGGCTCGCACCGATCCCAGTCATCGAGGGCAGCTTGCAAGGTCGGGGCGAAGTCACCGGCCTCTACGCACCAGGCCAGATCACGGGAAACCACCACGAGGCGACCATCACGCCCCCACTTCAATGACGCCAGCTTCATCGCGTTTCCTCATGTCTGTGTTGTTTAGGAGAGCATGTGCCCTAACGCTTAATCAGGCGAGTGCGTTTCGCACCCTGCTCAAAATCTCTGGGCAGGTGGACGAAAACTTCGACGCAGATGTCGCCCTTAGGGCCCTCAGCCCAGATATAGTTCCGCTCAAACACGGCGTCGCGACCTCCCGGGGTGACGCCGTCATAGCTATCGCCCCAGGGGATGATCCCCGACAAATCCCGCCAAGACAGATCGCAGGCACGGTCCAGCTCTTCATCAGCCGCCGCGGCGAGGTCTTCAGGGATCAATAGAAAAGCCATCAGAGCCTCCAGCTTTGGCCGTAAGGGGCAAGCTGTGTATCATTCGTAACAAAGTGGCTCAGCCCGAAACAAGAGACAAGGTGCTCCCGTCCTGCTAGCAAGCGGCGAAAGCTAAATCAGGATTTCCATGTTTCGAAAGCTGTATGACGGGGTCATGTCCCTGGCCGGTTCGCGCCATGCGCCTTGGGCCCTGGCGGCGGTCTCCTTCGCGGAAAGCTCATTCTTCCCAATTCCACCCGATGTCATGCTGGCCCCCATGGTCTTAGCGCGTCGAGACCGGGCCTTTGCTTATGCCGGTATCTGCACCGCCGCCTCTGTGATTGGCGGCTGCCTGGGCTATGCCATCGGGTATTATTTGGTCGGATTAGGGGAATGGTTGCTAGCCCTCTTAGGGCATGCAGACGGCCAGGAAGCTTTTCAGGCCTGGTTTGCGCAATGGGGTCTTTGGGTCATTCTGATCAAGGGCCTGACCCCTATCCCCTACAAGCTTGTGACCATTGCCTCGGGCTTGGCGCACTTTTCCTTTGTGACCTTCATCTGGGCTTCGGTTCTCACCCGTGGCGCGCGGTTCTTTCTGGCCGCGACCCTGCTGAAATATTTCGGGCCAGCCCTTCGGGAAGAGTTTGAAAAACGGCTAACCTTTTACTCGCTCCTGGGCCTTGGCCTGTTGATCGGCGCGGTCATTTTGATCAAGGTCTTGGGCTAGACGTCCTTTTCAGGTCTAATTGGATCATGTCCAAATTCATCGGCTATTTTCTGGATCACTGGCTTGGCTGGGCACTCGTCTCGTCAGCCCTGATGCTGGCCATTGCCCATGCCTTTGAGACCTTTGGCGGCTATGCCCCATGTACCTTGTGTCTGCATCAGCGCACGGTCTATTGGGCGGCGGGGGCCATAGCGCTCGCCGGACTGGCCCTGACGTCGAGGGGCGACCTGCAGCGATTCCGCTGGGCCTTTAACATTGCCCTGGCCCTGACCTTTGCCATCGGCATGGGTGTTGCGATCTATCATTCCGGCGCTGAATGGAAGTGGTGGCCTGGCCCAACAACCTGTGCATCATCAGGGGGACGGGTCGATCTCAGCGCCCTCGCAGCCATCTCTAATGGCACGGCCAAGATCAAACCCCCGGCTTGCGATGTTGCAGCATGGCGACTTTTTGGCATCTCAATGGCTGGCTACAATGTCTTGATTTCTCTGAAGCTCACCGTGCTCAGCCTGATTGCGGCCTCCAACCGAAGGTCGTTCTCATGACGGAAAAGCCCATTCCCCCCCGCCCTGGGCGCGGTGCAGCCAAGGCAAGGCTGGCCGAAATGCTCCGGGTCGATCACGCGGGCGAGCTCGCCGCAGTCCACATCTATCGGGGCCAACAGGCTGTGCTGGGCGCGGCTCCCGGCAAGGAGCACATTGTCGGGCAGCTCGCGGAAATGGAAGGCCAGGAGGCGGTGCACTTGGCTCGCTTCGACAGCCTTCTGAGCAGCCACCAGGTGCGCCCCACACTTATGGCCCCCCTCTGGCGTCTGGCGGGTTTTGCCCTGGGCGCGGGAACCGCCTTGCTGGGCGAAAAGGCGGCCCACGCCTGCACCGTTGCCGTCGAGAGCGTGATCGAGAAGCACTATGCGGCGCAGATTGCCGAAATCTCCAGCTCTGATCCGGATCTCGCCGCAGAACTGAGCCAGTTTCGGGATGAAGAATTGTCCCATAAGGATCACGCCATGGCAGAGGGCGCGACCTCTACGCCTGGCTATCCACTGCTGGCCGCTGTGATAAAGGCCGGTTGCCTGACCGCCATCAAGATCAGCGAAAAGCTGTGACTGACACGGAGATCCTTGCTCTTCGTCAAGACGCAGAGGTGCCGGTTCAGGCCACCCGCAACCAGATCGGTCAGGTCGCAGAGGACTTGTCGGCAGCCTTCGCAAAGGACCCGCAATTCTTATGGTTCCTGCGCACAGACCATAAGCATGACCAAGCCCGCTTGCGCCTCTTCTATGGGCTCTTGCTTGGATCAGCCCTTCCCGATGGGGTGGTGCAACGGCCCGCCTGCGGGGGCGCGGCCGCGATATGGCTGCCCTCTGAGTCCTTTGGACCAACGCCTTTGCTTGAGTCCCTGCGCAGCCTGCCACGGATTGCCGCCCTGACCGGCCTGGCCCGATTGTCCAGGATGATCGCCATGCGCAAGGCCATGGATGCCAACCACCCCAAGGATCGCCCCCACGCCTATCTGTGGTTTCTAGGGGTCCGGCCAGAGGCTCAGGGCTATGGCGTAGGGTCTCGCCTGCTAGCAGCCGGTTTGCGCGAGGTGGATGCCCAGGGCCGCCACGCCTTTCTAGAAAGCTCCAACCCCGCCAATGTTTCCCTCTATGAGCGTCATGGATTTGACGTGGTGAAGACCTATCGCGCCAGGCCCGACGGGCCACCCTTCTTTGCTATGTGGCGAGAAGCCCGCCCGGCGCTCCAATAGGGGCGAACCTTGCCAGACATTCATTTGTCGGCAGAGCAAATTGAAGTTAGGTTCCGACAACTTTAGGGGTTTTCGAACATGACGATCAGTCGACGTTCACTCGCCCAAATGCTTGCCGCCGCGGGTGCGGTCGCACCCATCGCCCAGGCGCGGGCCCAAGAGCAGGATGATCCAGCGCCGAACGAAGCTGTTACCCGCGCGCCGACCACCCGAGACAAGGCGACCAGACTTGTTGCTCCTGTTACGATCAATGGCCAGGGGCCCTTCGATTTCCTGGTGGATACCGGGGCGAACCGCTCTTGCATTTCAAAGGACCTGGCCGAGGCCTTGTCCCTTCCTGCCGGGCCAGAGATCTCAATCCGAACCATGGTCGGAAGCCACCCGCATCCGACGGCACGGGTGGATCGCCTGGAGATCGCCGGCAAAAGCCAAAGACGCATCAATATTCCCGTCTTGCCCATGCCTATGCAGGACTCTCGAGGCGTCCTCGGCGTCGACTGGCTAAAATCCCGTCGTTTGGTCTTGGACTTCAAGGGCAAGAGTCTTGAGATTTCGCCGCCAAAGCACGAGGTCAGCACGCCCAATCGTGTGGTGGTCCCTGCCCGGCGACGGTCGGGACAGCTGACCATGGTGGACGCCGATATGAGTGGCACCCCCATCAGCGCCATGATTGATTCCGGAAGCCAGGTCTCCATTGGCAATGCGGCTCTAAGGCACCTGTTGAGCCGTGCCGATGCCGGTCGAATCCAGGTCGAGAAGGTGGAACTGACTTCCCTGGTCGGAGAAAAATTCCCCGGAGAAATGGGCTATCTGCCCTTCCTGCGGCTGGGCGGGCTCACCCTTGGAAATGTGCCGGTCGTCTTTGCAGAGGCCAGCGTATTTGAGCTTTGGGATCTAAGCTCAAAGCCAGCCATCATCTTGGGGATCGACCTCTTGGCTCAGTTCAACGCCGTGGCCTTGGATTTCGGACGTTCGACTGTTCGGTTCGATATCGTTTAACCCTGGGCACCAATGCTCTAGGCCTCAAGCTCAGTATCCCAGTAGAGGAAATCCATCCAACTGCGGTGAAGGTGGTTCGGCGGGAACTTGCGGCCACGCTCCTGAAGCTCATAGGTCGAGGGCTGCCTTGGCTTCACAAAGGGATGCATATTGGCTTGGTTCGGCGTCTTGCCGCCCTTGATGAAATTGCAGCGGGCGCAGGCGGTGACGATATTTTCCCAGGTGGTGCGACCGCCGAGGGATCTGGGCGTCACATGGTCAAAAGTCAGGTCTTCCGACCGATGGCAGTACTGACAGGAAAATGAGTCCCGCAAAAAGAGATTGAACCGGGTGAAGACCGGCGGCCGGTCCTGAGCCACATAGCTCTTGAGGGCTACCACACTGGGGAGCTGCATCTCGAAGGATGGCGAACGAATGGTCTGATCATAGGTCGAGACCACATCGACGCGGTCGAGAAACACCGCCTTGATCGTATCCTGCCAAGACCACAAAGACAGGGGATAATAGCTCAAAGGCCGAAAGTCGGCGTTAAGCACGAGGGCCGGCCATCCGGACGGTGGCTTGCTAAGCACCTCCATGGACGGACCTCCGGGGACGCTGCAAAGCGCCTATGAACTGAAGCTTGTGCCTGAAGACCAGCCTCCTAAGTTTTCTCGTCAGCCCTTCCGCCAAAGCGCATCAGCAAAGGACGAGGCCAGGATAGGCCTGATTCTCTGTCGTCTCCATGACACCAGTTCAAAATTTGAGTGAGGCTAAACGCAGGGTCCTCGCTCGCGGGGTTTCGATCCGAAATTCAGGCAAGCAAGGATCTTTCGAGCGGCATTAGGCACCAACAATGGCGGAAGCACCGGCAATGGCCAGGCTGAGGGACACGAACAGAACAGCGACGATCAGGTCGGCGGCGCGGGCGAAGGCAGGTATGGAACGGTTGGTCATTAGAAGTCTCCTTTGGGGTCTGGCTTCGGGGGATCCGAAGCCCATGTCCATCTGGACAACGCTAAGATAGCCTCGATCTAAGCAATGTACAGTTACATTTTACGATGTACGCTATGCAATAATGCATAGGTGAAATCGGCGACAAAAAAGGGGCCCGGAAGGGCCCCTTATGTCTTGCTGACGTTTAGCTGGTTTAGGCCGCGCCCAACATAGCGGCCGCAACGCCCATACTCAGCACCAGAAGGAAGGCCGGAACGATCCTATCGAAGAGACGTTCGAAGTTTACGAGAGACATGACACACACCTTTCAGTTTGACCGCGGGGGAGCGGGGAAGTTTGTTATTTTAACAGTGCTAAGATAGGACAAATCTAAGCATTGTCAAGATGCCTTTACGGGGCCCTGATATAGATTTACGGTGGGCGTCATGAGAGAAACTGTCTCAGCCGATAATCGGCCCTATCACCACGGTGATCTACGACGTGCCCTGATCGATGCGGCGCGGCGACTCTTGGAACGCGACGGTCCTTCGGCTCTATCCCTGCGCGCTGTGGCCCGAGAGGCCGGCGTCAGTCCAGCCGCGCCCTATCATCATTTCAAGGACAAGGGCGAGCTGCTCGATGCCGTTGCCCATGAAGGATGGGACATGCTGAACCAAGCCATGGGTAAGGCCCGCGCCGAAGCCAAGTCCCTTGGTGATCGCATGGTCGCCTTGGGCGTGGCCTATGTCTGTTTCGCGCGGGATAATCCCAGCCTCTATCGCGTCATGTATGACGGCTCACGGGATAAGGACGACCTGCCCGAACATGCGCGCAGACAGGACGACAGCGCCTATTTCCATGTTCGCGATACCTTGGTTGAGGCCGGTGCCGATCCCAATGACGAAATCAGTCTGGAATTAGCCACCAGCGCTGCATGGTGCGCCGCCCATGGCTTGGCTGAGATGGCGTCGTTCAAGCTGTTCGACCACTTGAAAGACGCAGTTGGTGGTGAAGAGGCATTTTTCCGGGGCATACTCTCGCACATGCGCGTGTTTGCGGATCAACCACCAAAGTAGCTAGGTCAGTGTCGGACTTTGCGACAAGGTTCGCCCCTTCCCCCACGGGCCTGCTGCATCGCGGCCATGCCTATTCGGCCCTCAGGGCTTTTACCGCTGCCAAGGCGGCAGGGGGCCGGTTCATTCTGCGGATCGAAGACATCGATACCACCCGCTGCCGGCCTGCATTCGAGACAGCCCTGCTGGAAGACTTAACCTGGCTAGGTTTGACCTGGGAGCAGCCGATCCGGCGACAGTCCGAGCACATGGTAGATTACCACGCCGCCCTTCAGTCGCTGTGTGATCGCGGTCTTGCCTACAAATGCTTCCGTACGCGCAAGGACGTTGCCCAGGACATGGCCCGCGCACCCCATGGTCAAACTGCTGCTTTTCGAGGTGCTCCCCTCCCCGCTGACCAGGAAGCCTACCGCCTTGCCCAGGGCGAGCCATTTGCCTGGCGACTTTCCATTGACGCGGCAAGGGCAGCCTTGGGCGACTTCGAAGACCTAACTTTTCACGAAGAAGGGGCTGGCCCGGAGGGGCAGTCGGGCACGGTAATCGCCGACCCTGATCGGCTGGGAGATATCATCCTGGCCCGCAAGGATGTCGGCGTAGCCTATCATCTCGCGGTCACGGTCGATGATGCCCTTCAAGGTGTGACCCAAATCCTTCGCGGCGAAGACCTGTTCGAGGCAACCCATGTCCAGCGCCTGCTCCAGGCCCTTCTCAACCTCCCCACGCCAATCTATCGCCACCATCCACTCTTGCGTGGCGCCGACGGCGTGCGTCTGGCAAAACGCCTCAACTCTGAGACCCTACAAAGTCTCCGGACCGCGGGGGTGAAGCCCGAAACACTTCGCAAGGAACTCGGGTTTGACTGAGACGACTCTAAGTGACGACGGTTCAGGGCGGGGCAAGGCCCTGCTGGTCCTTCTGTTTGGGGCCTGCGTCATTGGGGTTGGGCCAATTTTGGTCAGACTTTCAGATGTGGGCCCTGTCACGGCAGGGTTTTGGCGGCTTACATTTGCAATCCCCCTCCTCGCCATTCTTATGCAGAGGACCGAGGGGCGTATCTCTGGATTTGCCCCAATCAGCCTTCTCGCCGGTCTCGCTTTTGCCCTCGATCTGGGCTTCTGGCACTACGGAATTGCCCTCACATCGGTTGCAAAAGCTACGGTGCTTTCAAACCTGACACCGGTGGTGGTCACGGCCGTCGCATGGCTTGTTCTAAAGCAGAAGCCTAAGCCCCTCTTCCTGGTGGCGGTCGCACTTGCCGTGGCGGGGGCCTGGACCATGGCTATGGCCAGAGATTCAGGGTTTGCGGGCAAATCGCCCCTGCTGGGAGATGCCTTCTCAACGGCAACGGCCTTCTGGTACGCTCTCTATTTCCTTGCCGTGAGCGCTGCACGCCGGACCATGGGCGCGACACGACTGATGTTTTGGTCGACCTTGACCGGCGCGCCCCTCCTTCTTCTGGCCGCTCTAGGACTGCATGAAGATCTGTTGCCGGGCTCCTTGGTGGGGTGGGCGGCCTGTGTGGGTCTTGGGATCATGCATGTTGCTGGACAAGGGTCCATCGCCTGGGCTTTGGGACGTCTCCCAGCAGCTACCGCCTCGGTCACGGTGCTGGTTCAGCCCGTGGTCGCCGCAATTCTGGGCTGGAGCATTTTTGGCGAGGCTTTCGGACCCTTCCAGGCCCTGGGCGCTGCCATTGCACTCTGCGGCGTTGTCCTGGCTCAGTGGTCTGCTCGGCCAAGCAGCTAAAGGGCATAGGCCGTGCGCGCGGTCTCCAGATCGACAAGTTTTTGGTCAAAGGTTGACCAATCATCTCGCTCAGCAATCGCCGACCAGATCGCTTCAATCTCGTGGATCAGCAGTTCCTGGGGATCTGGCCTGGCAAAATAGTCATCTGCTAGACGCTCGGGCCTGTCGGCCTGACGGGTGCTGATCAGGGCGCGGAAGTCTGCAAATTCAGGGGACTCATAGAGCTCCCGACGGGGGCTCGCCAGGGCGCGATTGGCATCGCCACAGAACCAATCAAAGAAGAACGGCTCCCACCTTAGGACATCCCCCCCCACCGAGAGCGCCTTAAAAGCTGATCCCGCCAGGGCGACATCGGCTTCTGGGTCGCCGAGCTTGATCCCAAGTCGCTTCAGCATGGCACCCGCAAGCGCGGTTCGATAGGTGCCTCCAAAAGTGTTTAGGGCAGCGACCAAAGGCTCCTGATCGGCCTCTCCTAAGGCCAGGCAGCCTGCCAGCTGCTGTAGGCTCCAGAACACGGCCTCGGGCTGTCGTCCGAAGCTATAGAGTCCGTTCTGATCGAAATAGGCTGCGACAAAGTTAGGGTCATTGCGCGGCAGGAAGCGATAGGGCCCGTAGTCGAAACTCTCGCCGGTGATGTTCATATTGTCGGTGTTGAGAACCCCATGAACAAAACCCGCCGCCATCCAGCCAGCGGCCATGGCGGCTGTTTTTGCAATAACTGCATCCAGCAGCGCCGCCCGGCGATTGGTGGCATCGCCCAGGTCCGGGTAGTAGGTCTCAATCACATAATCTACCAACCGCGTGATCTGCTCTGGCTGCTGGAGATAGGCTTGGCGCTGAAAGGTTCCAAAGCGGATGTGGCCATGGCTGAGTCGGACCATGACCGCAGACCGAGTCGGGCTCGGTTCATCGTTCCGGTGCAGGTCCTCCCCGGTCTCGATCAGGGAAAAGGTCTTGCTGGTATTAACGCCCAGGGCTTCCAGCATGGCCGTGGCCAGCGCCTCGCGAACACCGCCCTTTAGCGTTAAACGTCCATCACCCTGACGGGACCAAGGCGTTGGCCCAGAGCCTTTTGTGCCCAGATCCAGCAGCCGATCAGAGCCAACCTCCCGCATTTGGGCGAAGGTAAAGCCCCGCCCATCGCCCAGGTCGGGATTGTAAACCCGGAATTGGTGGCCGTGATATCTTTGGGCCAGCGGGGTTGCCAGATTGCCCGGCAAGGGCTCGAACCGCCCGAAATGGGTTTGCCATTCAAGATCGCTCAGGGTGTCAAGGCCGACGCTGGCTGCGGCCCGTTGATTGCGGAATCGCAGAAGGGTCTGGGGAAAATCCGCCGCCTTTACCTCGTCTGCAAACTCAGATCCGAGGCGGGGAAGGCAGGGTTCGGGGCGATAGGCTGGCGAAACAGTCATCCCCCCAAAATGGACCGCACCAAAGCCTCCGGCAAGGCGTCGATTGTCATGTTCCGATCACAGAGCGCATGGTAATTTCCAACAATGGCGCGGCGCATCACCTTAAGTTTCCTAAAGACCGAGGCGGCCTCAGGGGTCATTTTGGGCTTTGCGGCCTTATTGGCGGTAGTTCTGGCCAATTCACCCTGGTCGACCCAGTATTTCGCTTTCATCACCCATCCCTTCACCCTGCAGATCGGAGACTTCCACGAGACGGAGTCTACCCTGAAATGGGTCAAGGACGGCTTGATGGCGGTCTTCTTTTTCTTTGTCGGGCTGGAGATCAAGTTCGAGATCCTGCGGGGCGAACTCTCCAACCCACGGCGTTTGGCCCTGCCCATCGTGGCGGCGCTCGGCGGCATGATCGCCCCGGCCCTGATCTATCTGGCCTTCAATCTAGGCGCTCATGGGGCTCCTGCTGGCTGGCCGACGCCTGTGGCCACCGACATTGCCTTCGCCCTGGCGGTTCTGGCCATAGCTGCGCCAAACCTGACGCCGTCCCTGAGGACCTTCCTGCTGACCCTTGCCATCGTGGATGACTTGGGCGCAGTCGGCCTGATCGCCGTCCTCTTCACCGATCAACTGCACATTTGGAACCTAGTGGGCGCGGCCTCTGCCATAGCGATCATGGCGCTCATGAGCCGCTGGCGGACCGCGCCTTATGTCTTCTACGCCGTCCTCTTCGTCATAGCCTGGGGCTTCACACTAAAGAGCGGTGTCAACACCTCGATCGTCGGGGTCGCTGCAGCCATGACCATTCCTATTGAGCCCCGCCGAACGGGTCAGGTCGGCATGCTGAAATACTTCGCAGACAGCCTGCATCCCTATGTGGCCTTTCTGATCCTGCCCGCCTTTGCCTTTGTCGCAGCTGGATTTTCCTTCAGAGGGTTATCCCTGCATGATGTCTTCAGCCCCGTGACCTTAGGGGTTGCCTTAGGCCTGTTCCTGGGCAAGCAGATCGGCGTGTTTGGTGCCGCAAGTCTCGCCATCGGGGTCAAGCTCGCCCGACGCCCCACTGGGGCCAAGTGGATTGATATCTATGGGGTCAGCCTACTGTGCGGGATCGGCTTCACCATGAGCCTCTATATCGGTGCCCTCGCCTTTGGGCCCGACGCAGCTCAAAGCCAGGTCCGCTTGGGCGTGGTTGCCGGGTCTCTGGTCTCGGCCCTAGCGGGATTGGCGGTCCTGACCTGGAGCCAGGGCCGCGTCGTCCCTGAGGAAGATTAGGCCTGAAAATACTAACCCAGGGCCTTTTGCATGGCGGCGGCCAGTTCCCGGGCCGCGTCCTCCACCGCAGGCGACACGTCGCCCATGATGTAGAAGTCGTGGATCAGGTCGGCATAATGCACGTGTTCGACGCTCACCCCTGCCGCCGCAAGACGGTCAGCGTAATCTCGGCCTTCGTCCTGCAAAGGGTCATAGCCACCCGTCACAATATGCGCCGGCGGTGTGCCTGAGACGTCGGCCTTAGCCCCGAGAATGGCCCGCGCCACCTGGGGATGACCTTCTGCGGCGAGGTTCTTCACAAACCAGGAGATGGCCGCCTTGGTGAGCAGGGGGCCGTCCAGGGCTTGCCGCGAGGGCGTATCTTCATCGGGGCAGATGAAGGGATAGAGCAGCATCTGCCAGGCTAGGCGGCGCTGGGGATCATTCTTAAGGTCGATAGAGATCGAGGCCGCCAGATTGCCCCCGGCCGAACAGCCGCCCACGGCGATTCGCTTGGCGTCAAAGCCGATCTCAGCGGCATGGTCGAAGGCCCACTTGGTCGCAGCTAAGCTGTCATCATGGCTAGCTGGGAAGGGGTGCTCGGGTGCCAAGCGATAGTCGATGGCCAGAACCCGAAAGCCGGAATAAGCCGCAAGGCGACGGCAGTGGCCATCATGGGTTTCCAAATCACCGATCACAAAGCCGCCACCGTGGAAATAGACCAGACCGGGCGTCACGGTCGCCGCGCCCTTTGGGGTGTAAAGCCGGGCACCAATGGGGCCAGCTGCGCCGTCAACCTGGAGATCGCGGACCTCGACATCCTTTGGTGCGTTCTGGTTCTGGCTGGTCCGCTCCATGCGGTAGCCGGCTCGCACCATATCTGGCGGAATGACGTCCAGGGGCGGTGCCTCTTGGCCCGCGGCAGCGGCGGCCTGGGCGTCCATCAGGACTCTGAAGTGCGGATCCATGGTCAGTCTTTCCTAGAAAAGTAAATCAGCCGACCTGGCGGGTCTTGCCCTGCCAGTAGGGCGCACGAAGCTCTCGACGCAGAACCTTACCGGACGGATTTCGCGGCAGGACCGCAATGGTCTCCACCGACTTCGGGGTCTTGAAGCCAGCGATCAGGGTGCGGCAATGGCCGATAATACTGGCAGCGTCGAGTTCTGCCCCTGGGCGCAGGACAACGATGGCCTTCACCGCCTCGCCCCAGCGATCATCGGGCACGCCGATCACGGCCGCATCGGCGACAGAGGGATGAGACATCAGGGCGTTCTCAACCTCAGCCGGATAGATGTTCTCGCCGCCCGAGACGATCATGTCCTTCACCCGATCGTGGATGAACAGATAGCCGTCGCGATCAAAGAAGCCAGCATCGCCGCTGCGGAACCAGCCTTCGGCACCAATGGCCTCGGCAGTGGCATCGGGACGGTTCCAGTAGCCCTTCATGATACCGGCCGAGCGGATCTCAATCTCGCCGACCTCGCCAATCTCCGCAGCCCGCCCCTCGACCATGACCCGGACTTCATAGCCCGGGCTGGGAATGCCGCAGGCCCTAAGTTTGCCCAGGGCCGGATCGTGCGCTTCCGGCGGCAGATAGGTTCCGCCGCCAATGGTTTCGGTCAGGCCGTAGAGCTGCATGAACCGTGAGCCCAGCCGCGTTTGAGCTCGTGTCAGAACCTCTTCGGAAATCGGCGAGGCACCATAATAGACATGGGTGAGGCTCGAGAGATCGGCGGCCGCCTGATCGGGATGCTGCAGCAGCATGTTGATGATGGCCGGGGCCATAAAGGCGTGGGCGATGCTGTGGTCTTCGATCTGGCGCAGCATCTGGCCGATATCGACCTCGCGCATGACCACAACCCGGGCACCTTGCAGCAGACCCAGCATGCCGAGGTTTGCGCCAGCCACATGGAAGAGCGGCATGGCCACCAGCACGCCGTCCCCCGGCTCAAAATTAGCCCAGGCCTGCACTGCGCCATCGAAGCAGGCGGCGTAATTGGTCTCAGTCAGCTGGACACCCTTGGGCAGGCCCGTGGTGCCAGAAGTGTAGAGCTGGATAACATCATCGTCAGGCTCAGCGACCCGCATGGGGTCGGTGGCAGGATAGGCACCGATCCACCCGCGGAAACCGGGCCACTCCCCGTGGCCAGGCTCGAACTGGATGCGGGTGGTCAGGTCGGGCAGGTCCAGATTTGCGACCAAGCCCGCATAGTCGGCACCGATGACCGCCAGACGACATCCGGCATCGCCCAGGATGAAGGCCACTTCCGGCGCAGCCAGCCGCCAGTTGACCGGCGTCAGGCAGGCGCCGGCCTTTAGGCAGCCCATCCAAAGAACAAAGAAATCAGCATTGCCCTTGGCCAGAACGCCAATCCGGTCGCCGGGCTGGACGCCGCTGGCGATCAGGGCTTGGGCGCATTGGGATGAAAGGGTGTCGAGCTGGCCGTAGCTTACGGCCTCGCCCTCAAACCAGAGGGCCTGGGAATCGGGTACTTGTCGGGCCTGAACCCGCGCGACATCTGCAACACTTTGGATGTCCATAAGCCCCCCTTCTGTCCCCCCCTTGCGGAGGGATTACCCCTCCCCGTTTCCGGGGAGGGGTTGGTCCGTCTTACTTACTCAGCCGCTTCCTTGGGCGCGTAGCCCAGGATGGCCTTGGTTTCGAGGAATTCGTGGAAGCCGAAATCGCCCCACTCACGGCCGTTGCCGCTCATCTTGTAGCCGCCGAAGGGGGCCATCATGTCACCGCCGCCGCCGTTGATCGACACCTGGCCAGCACGCAGCTTTGACGCCACTTCACGGGCCTTGGCGAGGTCTTCAGCTTGGACATAGGCCGCGAGGCCATATTCCGTATCATTGCCGATCTCGATGGCCTGATCCAGGGTTTCGTAGCCGAGGATCGAAATGACCGGGCCGAAGATCTCTTCCTTGGCGATGGTCATGTCGTTGGTGACATTGGCAAAGACGGTGGGCTTTACGTAATAGCCCTTGTCCAGGCCTTCCGGACGGCCGACGCCGCCGGAGACCAGGGTCGCGCCCTCGTCAATGCCGGCTTGGATCAGCTTTTGGATCTTGTTGAACTGGACTTCGGACACAACCGGACCCAGCTGCGAATTGCCGTTAGGATCACCGACGGTGACGGTGGCGGCGGTTTCACGGGCTACGGCGATAGCTTCATCCATCCGGGTGGAGGGCACCAGCATACGGGTCGGGGCGTTGCAGGACTGACCGGAGTTGGTCATCATGGTGGCGACGCCGCGGGCAACGCCCTTAGCGAAGGCGCTATCGTCGAGGACGATGTTCGGGCTCTTGCCGCCCAGTTCCTGAGCCACGCGCTTGACGGTCGGAGCGGCGTTCTTGGCCACTTCGATGCCGGCGCGGGTGGAGCCGGTGAAGGACACCATGTCCACTTCAGGGTGGCTGGACATGGGCACGCCCACGCCAAGGCCGTCGCCGTGGACCATGTTGAAGACGCCAGCTGGGACGCCGGCTGCATGCATGATTTCAGCGAAGATCTGGCCCGAGAAGGGGGCAACTTCCGAAGGCTTCAGCACCATGGTGCAGCCCGTGGCAATGGCAGGTGCCACCTTGCAGACGATCTGGTTCAGAGGCCAGTTCCAGGGGGTGATGAAGCTGCAGACGCCGATCGGCTCTTTGACGATGCGGGTCGGTCCACGATCTTCTTCGAACTTGAAGTCCTTCAGAACGGCAACGGCAGTGCCGAGGTGGCCCATGCCGATCGGAACCTGGGCCCGCTGGGCCAGGGAGGCGGGAGCGCCCATTTCTTCGGTGACGGCAGTGGCCAGATCGCCAAAGCGCTTTTGATATTCAGCCAGGATGCGGTTCAGAACATCCAGACGCTCTTCGCGGCTTGTCTGCGACCACGTTGCGAAAGCCTTGCGGGCGGCCATGACGGCCTTGTCCACGTCTGCAGCACCGCCAAGGGCGATCTTGCCGCAGACGGCTTCCGTTGCCGGGTTGATGACGTCGAGCGTCTTCAACTCAGTAGGCTCGACCCATTGGCCGTCGATATAGAACTTTAGGTACTCGCGCATGGCGTCCTCCCGGATCGATGTTGGTAAGTCGCTCCGACGGGACGCGCCCCGCCGGGCTTCGATTTTCTATTTTAGTGATCGCTGATCACTGTGAAAGTCGTTTTTCCAGATTCCCGTGCTTCAGACACGAATTCTGCGCTTTAGAGCTGGTGGATCAGGGGCAGGCCCGCAACCGGACTGCGTGCTTTGAGCACATAACCGGCGCGGATCGACCCGATATAGAGGTCTTTCAGGTCTGGACCGCCCCAGGTGACATTGGTCGGGTGATTGACCACGTCGCCCGTAAGATCTTGGATGACTGTTACCACCTCAAGACTGGGGGTAATGGCCACCACCTTGTCAGCGGCCGGCAAACAGACCCAGAGATTACCCTCAGCGTCCATGCCGACCCCGTCGGTATAGCCCAGGCCGTGCGGATCAGCGCCGGGGGCGGCAGGGTCCTGAAGGGCGCCCAGTTGCGGGCCATAGCGACGTCCGGGGCCAAGCTTGCCGCCGGGCAGAATGTCAAAGGCCATGACATCAGCACCCGACGTCTGAGCACAATAGAGGGTCTTGTGATCCGCACTTAGCGCCATGCCGTTGGGAAACTTCAGGCCCTCGGCGACAATACTGGCCGCGCCATCGGGCCGTAGGACGAAGATGAAACCGTCCGTCCGGCCATCTAGGGCCTGGGGCCAGGTCTCGGCATGGGTGGAATTGGCGCACCAGATATTTCCATCGCGGTCCATGACAGGATAATTGGCACTGGTCAGCCGCTTGCCATCCACTTCCGCCACAAGGGTTTCATGCAAGCCGCTGGCCGGGTCAAACCGCTGAAGCGGCCCCTCCTGTCGGTCATAGATCCCGAAATTCGCGATGAGGATACGGCCCTGTGGGTCCATATTGATACCGTTGGGGGCCCCGCCCTTTGGACCCAGCCGCTTGAAGGACCCGTCCGAGAAGATTTCGGCCACGGCACATTGGTGGTCACTGGCGAAGACCCGCCCCTCCTTGGACACCACCACGTCTTCTGGGCGGTCTATGCCAATCGCGATCTTGGTGAAGGCCTCTGCTGGGATGGGGCTTAGGGGCATTGTCGTTTCCTCGGGGCTTTTTCTAACAGTGCCCGGGGCCTCGAAACGGCGCAAGCCTTGCCCGACGCTACTGACCCCGCTAAAGCCGGGGTCGAACTGTCATCCTATGAGGCGCCCATGAGCCCGCTCGGTATCATCATCCCGTTCTTCATCGTTATGCTGGCTCTGAATTGGAAGGACTTTGGCCGCCTCGACTAGGCCAAAGCCAATGAGCAGCCGTGGGGCGGCCCTGATTACCGGCGGCTCCCGTCGTATCGGACGGACCCTGGTACGCGCCTGCGCTAGCATCGGCTTTGATGTGGCAATCCATTGCCGCGTTGCCGATGACGACGCCCACGCCGCCATCGCCGACGTCCGCAGCCTAGGCCGCAAGGCGACCCTTCTCACAGCCGATCTGCGCCACGAAGCCGAAACCGCCCCTCTGGTGGGGCTCGCGGAGGCCGAGCTTGGCCCGGTGACCTTGCTGGTGAATTCCGCCTCCGTCTTCGAGGACGAGACGTTTACAGACATGAACCGCGCCTCCTGGGATCTCCATATGGAGACCAATCTGCGCGCGCCTCTGGTCCTGGCCCAGGCCTTTGCCCAGCGCCTGCCCGCTGATCGGACTGGCATGATCCTCAACCTGCTAGACCAGAGGGTGATGAACCCCAGCCCAGCCTTTTTCAGCTATGCCCTGTCTAAGAGCGCCCTTTGGGACGCCACCCGCATGTTGGCTAAGGACCTGGCACCGCAGATCCGGGTCAATGCGATCGGACCGGGGCCGGTCCTGCGTTCGATCCATCAGACTGCGCAGGACTTTGCCGACGAAGCCGCCGCAACCCTACTCAAAAGGGCGGCGTCGCCAGAAGAGATCGCCCAGGCCATGACCTATCTCATTGACGCGCCCTCGGTCACCGGACAGATGATCATCGTCGACGCCGGTCAGCATCTGGCTTGAGGATCCCATGGCCCAGACCCCAGACACTGCCTCGAGCCCAGAAACCGAAGCCGCCAATCCCGGCCGGATCGTCATGACCAAGATCTTCGTCACCGGATTAAAGGTCGAGGCTCATATTGGCGTCTACGCCCACGAAAAGGGCCGGGCCCAGCCCCTGATCATCGACGCCGAGCTCGACGTTGCTACCGCCGCCTTCAACCGTCTGACCGACACGGTGAACTATGAAATGGTCGGCCAGGCCGCCCAAGCCATATTGGCGGAAGGCCATATCGGCCTTGTGGAAACCTTCGCCGAGCGCCTGGCGCGAGCCTGCCTGTCAGACCCCAAGGTCCTGCGCGCCCGGGTGCGGGTTGAAAAGCCTATGGCGCTCGCACCCCACGCCCAGTCAGCTGGAGTAGAGATCACGGTTGTACGGGGGTAGGCCCCCGGTCCAGCCGACGCAGACTGGACAGTCGGAGACCTAACGCAACGACGCCATAATCGCCGCGTTCGGAGCTATGGCGTTTTCAACGAGGCTGCGCCAGGAAGCGGTGACCGCATCCGATCCCTGCTCATGACGGATATCCAGGTTGCCCCTCATTTCAATCGCAATGCGAACTGACTCTGTCTGGGCGCGGCGCATGATTTCCCCCGGCCCCCAATCGACGTCCCGCTTAGCAAATTGAGCCGGGGCAAAGAAGAAGGGGTGCGGCGTGGCGGACTGCTCGGGCCGATAGCGGCCGGCGCCCCAATGGGTCGCCCCGACAGCGCAACTGAGCTTCAGCTGGGCACCGAATTGGCCGTGAATGGCGCTGACGACGTCACCCGCACCGGACATGTCGACGAAGCCCGTGGGGATGGTCGGATCCATGGCGGCGATGGTGTCATAGGTCACCACCTCATCGCAGGTCCCAAGACTTTCTACGAAACCGACATTCCCCGGCGAAGTGAGGCCCACCACCCGAGGGCGGCCATCGCCGTGACGTGACAGCAGGTTCGTCAGGCCAAGGCCGGTCTTGGACGAAGCGCTACCGACAAGCACCTGCTGAGCGCCGAAGAAGGCATTGTCCACCAGATAATCGTAGAGAACATAAGAGGTCGAAAAGAGCGGAAAGAGCACGCACCGTTCGTCTTCCATGGCGGTCAACGCGGCTGGATCGCCGCTGGTGCGTTGATAATTGTTGTAGAGCGCTGGCAGTTCAGAACGGTGGGTCACAGCGTCGGTAAAGGATCGGTCCGTCACTGCGGCCGGGCGCATGACCAGGTGGCTGGCCATAGGCAAAAAGCCCCAAATGCGCTCACCCACAGCTATACCTGGAGCCCGCGACACGACGACATCGGCAAATCCCCAGACGGGGACGATCCCCCAAGGCTCCGTGGCAGGGAAGAACTTCCAATAGCCGATCATGTCGCCAGAAAGGGCGTAGCTGACATTGTTCGCAGTCATGGCGAACTTGTCGATGGCCACGAGGATTTCACCCTCTGCCAAGTCCGGCATGTCGAGGGAGACGACCTGGGTTTCGGCAAAAGAGGACCGACGGACCTGAATCTGGGTAATCATGCGATCAACTCCGATTGGGCGCGCTGTGGGCGCAGCGACAGGATGAGGAAAACGACGCTCAACACAAGAAATACGGTGTGGCCATAATGCCCTGGCGGATGATGGCCGTCATGGGAGCCTTTCCAGAACCAGGCAGAAAACGTGGCCAAGGACTGCATGAGGATCAACGCGAGCAGGACCAGGGGCACAAGCGATTGGTATCTCAAGGCGATGATCAGGATGAGGATCCCGTACGGGATCTGTATCGCGCCATTCCAGGCGAACAGGGAGATTATGACGTCTGCGCGGGTCGTCAGGTCTATGTGGGCGATGACCCCGGCGCCGCCATCGGGCAGGAAGTAATGGATCATCCCCGGACCGATGGTTAGCACCGCTGAGAGGCACAAAAACCAGGCGGCAAAGCGTGAGCCGCGATAGTCGGCATTGGTGCTAGGGGGTAGCAGAGCCATGGGATCGGTCTCCTTAATTCACATCAAGAAAAGCAAAGATGTGGGCGAGCAGTTCCTCCGGCGCGTCTTCCTGGATGAAGTGGTTCGCCGTGGGAATGTTGTGGTGCTTTTGGCCCGCTGCGCCAGGAATATGGGCCTGGGCCCGCTTGTCCCATCCCTTGGCGACCGGATCGAGATCTCCGAACAGAGTGAGAAATGGGCGGTCGAAGGTCGCCAGCTTCGCCCAGGCCTCGCGGTTCAATGGGGCACCCGGATTGTCGGTCTGTACAGCGATAAGGACGGGGAACTGGATGATCCCGGCTTCATAGTCTGACGATGGGAACGGCGCATGATAGGCGGCCAGCTCGCCCTCGGTCAGCTTGCGCTGCATGCCGGCTTCCAACATCTGCCAGGGAAAGACTGTGGCTTCGCGCATCATGCCGACCCACATCTTCATGAAGTCACTCTCGCCCTCGCCCAGCGGCAGGCCGGTGTTAGAGGC
>CAITHQ010000023.1 GCA_903892305.1 uncultured Alphaproteobacteria bacterium | reverse complement strand
TGGCTCCAGGGCGCGGAATTGACCATGATCGGTGGCTCGTCATCGTCAAAGCACGAGGTGATTTGCGCCACATTGGTTGCCATGTTCCGGTGAAGACAGGTCACCGCCTTGGGGCGTCCCGTAGAGCCAGAGGTCAGCAGGTATTTGGCAGTGTCGTCCGGCTGGGCGGTGGGCCCGGCCGGGGGCGAAGCGCGCAGGTCCTGAAACGTCACTGACCCAGGTCGCGCGCCCATGCCTGCGATCACTGGGAGACCGGCGAGGAAGGGCGCATCGAGGGCGTCACGGAACAGCTCTGCATCCTCGGTATAGACGGCGGCAGGATTGAGCACTTCCACCGCGTGGGCCAGCCGGGTCAGATTGGCACCGGGCAGGCCGTACTGGGGCGAAACTGGGGCGACCGGCATGCCCTGGCTCATGGCGGCATACTTGATCAAGGCGTGATCAATGCCGTTGCGGGCCAGGATCAACAGAGGGCGCTTGCCGACAACGCCTAGGTTTCTCAGGCCACCGGCCAAGGCGCTGACCTGAGCCTGGCCTTCGCGATAGGTCAGGGTCCGCCAGCCCTCACCAGCCCGCTCGGCCAACCAGACCCGGTCAGGCTGGGCATCTGCCCAATGTACCAGGGGCTCAGCGACGGTCGCAAAAGCGCCCTTAATCGGCGTGGCATTGAACAGGATGACGGTCCCGTCCGGGCGATGCTCCACCTCAAGCCGGCGCGGGGCATAGCGGGGATCCCGGAAAGGGGCCGTGGCGATGTCGAGTTTAGCGTCCATGATCCAGAGGCTTACAGGCCAGACCGGGTTCCCGCCAAGGGGGCAGAAACCCTTTCCATGCCGCTGGACTTGCCTGCGGTCATAAAAACCGCACCCAATCGGCAGATGGCAGGGTTCATATCCCGCCAGCCTGCACCCATATGAAGGTGTCATCCATCTGGGCGATCAGGCCAATTCAGGCTAACCATCCAGACAAGCCCTGATCATCCCCACCCAAGGACCCTTCCATGACCAAGACCCTTCGCCTTCTGGCCCTGACCTCCGTCGCGGCGCTGAGCCTGTCTAGCGCGGCCTTCGCCCAGGCCTCCAAGGACCCCGCCGGTGTTCAGGCTGGGACCTACACCCTGGAATCCAGCCACGCACGGGTGGTTTTCTCCGTGTCGCACATGGGCTTTTCCACCTGGTACGGCGATTTTGCCGGCGCTACGGGCACCCTGACCCTGGACCCAAAGGCCCTGGCCGACGCCAAGCTGGACGTCAGCATTCCCGTCGCCAGCGTCACCACCACCAATGCCATTGTCGATGGCGAATTGAAGAGCCCGGCCTGGTTTGACGCGGCCCAGTTCCCGACCATCACCTTCCATTCCACCAAGGTCGACCTCACCAGCCCAACCACTGCCAAGGTGACTGGCGATCTGACCTTTCATGGCGTGACCAAGCCCACCACCCTGGACGTCACCTTCAAGGCCGTCGGTGCCAACCCCATGTCCAAAAAGGTCACCATCGGCTTTGACGCCACCGGCGCCCTCAAGCGCAGTGATTTTGGCCAGAAGACCTATGTGCCAATCATTGGCGACGAGGTCAGCCTGCAGATCAGTGCGCCCTTCGAAAAGAAGCCGGGCTAAGACCTAAAGCTTGAGCTTGGGCCGGCGTCGAGACATTGGCGTCGGCCTTCAGCTCTCCGCTAGGAGCTTCATCGCCGCATCGACGACGGCTTCCACCGGCAGATCCATCATGTGGCACATGGTCTGCTGAAAGCCGGGATCGACGGCGCGGATGGTCGGGTAGTCTCTGGGACCGCGGATAATTCGCGTCTTCTCGCCCCATGGGCCGTACAGGGCCTCGTCCGACGGCCCGAAGAGTCCAAGGGTCGGCGCTCCCGCCGCGGCGGCCATGTGCATCAGACCTGAGTCATTGCCGATAAAAATCCGGGCGTGCTTGAGACTGGCAAAGGTAGTCAAGAGATCGACCTTGCCCACCAGATCAATGAACCGGTCCATAGGCACGACGTGGCGCAGGGCCGAAACCGCGCCCACATCCTCTGGTCCGCCCAGCACCATGATCCGCCCGCCATGCAAGGGGCCGCCCTCGCCCAGCAGGCGAATGGCGACCTGGGCGAAACGTTCGAGTGGCCAGGTCTTGCCAACCCAATTGGCGGCGGGTGCCAGGGCCAGGATGGGCCCCTCGCCTGCGGTCAATTCAGCGGCGTGGGCTTCGGTTTCTGCAGACGTGAAGAGGAAGGGAGCTGGCGGATCGGCCTCCAGGTTCAGCACCCGCGCCGCTTCGATCACCTTATGAACCGGCGGGCCGAGGTTGCGCTTAAACACGGCCCGGCGCTTACGGTTGAGGAATCCGCTCAGGGCCGAGCCGCGCATGTCGACCACCAGGCCCCATTGAGTTTTACGCACCTGACGCCAGAGGCGGAACCAGTGACCACCATCCTTGGCTTTCTCAAATAGGATGATCGCTTGAAGGCCCGGCAGGTCCTTATAGAGCCCTGCGGCAGCCGGTCCGGCGACAATGGTGAAGCGGGCCTGGGGGATTTCCTGGGACAACCGACGCACTAATCCCGACGACAAGACCGCATCGCCAATTCGCGTGGCGGAAATGAACAGAATCGGGAAGGACCCAGCGGTCATATTTCTGATATAGTCCGCATGGGGCTGGCGCTCCAGTCAAACGGCACCTAATTGCGATAGGGTGACCCACATGACACACAATGCACGCCTCGAAAGCCGCGCCCTGATCTCCGTTTCCGGGGAGGATTGGGCGAGTTTTCTGCAAGGCTTGATCACCCAGGATGTGGAAACACTGGCCCCTGGGGAGCTGAGGTTCGGCGGCCTTCTCACCCCCCAAGGCCGACTGCTCTATGATCTGTTTATCCTCGGCGAAGCTGACGGATGCCGCCTGGACGTGGCTGCAGAGCATAGGGCCGCCATTATCCAGCGTCTGATGATCTATCGCCTGCGCGCCAAGGTGAAGATCGAGGCCGACGAGACCCCGGTCTTCGCCGCCTGGCCAGCCGCCCCAGATATCGCAGGACGTACCGATCCACGCCTACCCGACCTTGGCCTGAGGTTTTACGGGACAGAGGCGACCCCCAATGCCGAAGAGGCCGCCTATGACGCCCACCGCCTGGCCTGTGGCGTCCCGGGCCCCGCCGACTGGAGCAGCGACAAGACCTATCCCATCGAGGCCAATTTCGACCTGCTGAACGGCATAGACTTCAAGAAGGGCTGCTTTGTCGGCCAGGAAACTACTTCGCGCATGAAGCGCCGGGGCCAGATCAAGTCGCGCATGGCGCCTGTGAAACTGGGCGGAGACGTCCCTGCTGCCGAGACAGAAATCATGACCGGCACCCTGAGGGCTGGCCAGGTGACGTCTGTGATCGCAGACCGCGCCATGGCCCTGCTACGCCTCGACCGTATCTCGGGCGACCTCACCCTTGGCGATACCGCTGTCGAGGTGGACATGCCTGAGTGGCTTAAGTCCGCGGCGGAAATCAGACCGCAAAGCTAGGCCCGGCTTTTCCTAATCATCCTCCTTTGCGACAAAGGCCCAATGACGACCGATCCGAATCGATGCGGCTGGCGGGGCATGGCGGGCGATCCGCTCTATGAGGCCTATCACGACACCGAATGGGGCGTGCCAGAGTATGACTCCCGGGCCCTTTGGGAAAAGCTGGTCCTCGACGGGTTTCAGGCGGGTCTGGCCTGGATCACCATACTGCGTAAACGCGAAGCCTTCCGCGCCGCTTTCGAAGGTTTCGACCCCGAAAAAGTGGCCCGCTATGGCGAGGCTGACCGCGCCCGGCTGATGGCCGATGCGGGGATTGTCCGCTCCAACGGCAAGATCGATGCCGCCATTTCCGGGGCGCGAATCTTCCTGGACATGCGCGACCGGGGGGAAGACTTCTCGGCGTTCCTCTGGGCCTTCACCGACGGCAAGCCAATCCAGAACCGCTTCACCGCCATGGGCGATGTGCCGGCCCAGACGCAGGTCGCCGTCGACATGTCCAAGGCCCTCAAGGCTAAGGGTTTCAAGTTCGTCGGCCCGGTGATTGTCTACGCCTTCATGCAGGCCACTGGTCTGGTGAATGACCATTTGGTCCACTGCCCCTGCCATGAGCGCATCCGCAGGCTGTCGGTCTGATGGACGCCACCCCCACCGGTCACCCCGGCGAAGGCCGGGGTCCAGGTCGTGAGGCTCGGCTTGGGGTCGGGGTCCCAGGTTCGGCCTGTCCGGACGCGCGGCACCCTGTGACCTGGATACCGGCCTCCGCCGGTATGACCGGGGGTGGGAGAGCAGACTGGGCCCTTCCAGTGACTCGGAAGGACGCAACCCCCACCGGTCACCCCGGCGAAGGCCGGGGTCCAGTTCGTGAGGATCGGCTTGGGGTCGGGGTCCCAGGTTCGGCCTTTCTGGACGCGCAGCGCCCTATGACCTGGATACCGACCTCTGCCGGTATGACCGGGGGTGGGAACGGCGACTGCGCGTTACTGAATGCCCGGAAGGACGCCACCCCCACCGGTCACCCCGGCGAAGGCCGGGGTCCAGTTCGTGAGGCTCGGCTTGGGGTCGGGGTCCTAGGTTCGGCCTGTCTGGACGCGCAGCGCCCTATGACCTGGATACCGGCCTCCGCCGGTATGACCGGGGGGTGGCTGGTCGATCGCGGGCCATCCCAAAACACCGGTCACCCCGGCGGAGGCCGGGGTCCAGTTCGTAAGGCTCAGTGTTGCATACAAGCCCTGGGAGCGGCCTCTCCGG
>CAITHQ010000022.1 GCA_903892305.1 uncultured Alphaproteobacteria bacterium | reverse complement strand
GGGGGAGTTGGTTCATAATGGCCGTCTTGTGCGTCCCGAAGTGATCACTGATATCGGCTTGCTAACCGTCGAGGGCGAAAACGACGACATTTCTGGCATTGGTCAGACCCAGGCGGCACACGCCCTGTGTTCCTCACTGCCGGCGGCGTTCAAGGAAGATTATGTTCAGCCCCATGTGGGCCATTATGGGGTCTTCAACGGTCGGCGCTTCCGCGAAGAAATCTATCCACGCGTCCGTCAATTTATCCGAGATTTCGAAGCAGGATTTGAAAAGACTCGACAGGTCGCCTGATCCCGACGGTGCTTTGCGTCAGAAATTCGGTTTGCATTCGAAGATAACCAGATCAAATTCGGTTCATGTCCCTCTTTGGTCGGCCCCTGTCTGACGGTGATTGCCTTGATGTGGCCGGCGCGGTTGTTCGGCTGAAGGTGCATAGACGGGCGCGACGCGTATCTCTGCGGCTTGATCGGACCCGCAGGGAAGTTATTGCCACCGCGCCGTCGCCCAGGCGACTGGCCGAAGCGGCGGCCTTTGCTCGAGATCGCGCAGACTGGATTACGCAAAGGCTTGCAGAACTTCCCATGGCTGAGCCCCTAGCGCCCGGGGTCGTGGTCTCGCTTTTTGACGCTCCTTGCGTCCTAGCCTGGGCCGATCATCCCATGCGCCTGATCACCGACCGTGAAAGTGGCAGCATGAAGATTGCGGGGCGCGGCGAAGGCGAGGCCTATGCTCGCGCCGTTATCCGCATCGTGAAGCGCGAGGCCTTGAGGACATTTACGGAAATGACCAAGGCCCATTGCCAAGCCCTTGGGGTGCGACTGCCCAGCATCACCATGATGGACGCGAAGGGCCGATGGGGATCCTGTCGGTCCTCAGCGCCAAGTAAGCCTGCGGCGATACGCTATTCCTGGCGGCTGGCCTTGGCACCCCGTCAGGTCGCCGACTATGTGGCCGCCCATGAATGTGCACACCTGCTGGAGCTTAACCACGGTCCCCGCTTTTGGGAGCATGTCCGTCGGCTTGCGGGAGATTTCGCCCCGCATCGCGACTGGTTAAAGGCAGAGGGCGCAAGACTGCATGCCTATGGCCCCCATAGTGGCGAGCCAATCTAATACGGAATGTCCTCAGCCTTACTTTTCTCAGGCGGGCGAGGCTTTTCAAGCCGCTCTGGTTTTGCGGTCGCGGCAGCCGGATCAAGTAATTCCCCAATAGGATCGGCGCCAGGCGCTTCTGGTGGTGGCGGCTCGATGAAGCCACCAGGTATGGCCTGCGCCTTCAAACGCGGCAGGGCACCGCCCATAAACTCCCGCCAGATGGTTGCAGGTGCTCCGCCCCCTGCGACTTTCCGCATGGGTGTATTGTCGTCGCGACCAAGCCAGACCGCAGAGACGAAGCCCCCAGTATAGCCGACGAACCAAGCGTCTCTATAGTCGCTGGTGGTGCCGGTCTTGCCGGCAATGTCATAGCCCTTAACCTGAGCGCGGGTCCCAGTGCCCGAGACAACCACCTGCCGCAGCATTTGGTTCATATACTGAAGAGCTGGTGTTCCGATGACGACCGCGCGGTCCGTCTTCTCAAGGCCGTGATCATAGAGAATCTTACCCGTCGCTGTGCGGATCCGCTCAATGCCATAGGCATGTGTCGCAAATCCGCCATTCGAAAACGGGGCGTAGGCTTGAGCCATTTCCAGCGGACTGACCTCCACCGCGCCCAGGGCCATGGAGGGATCGAGTTGGATATGGGAGGTAATCCCCAACCGTCGCGCTGTCGCTGCGACATTGGCTGTGCCAACCTCATTGGCCAGTCTGGCGGCCACTGTATTGATAGACTGAGCGAGAGCCGACTGCAGGACCATAGGCCCAAGGTATTTTCCGGTGTAGTTTTTCGGCTCCCAAGATCCAATTTTCAGGGGCTCGTCGACAACGGGTGTGTTCGGCGTGCGCCCCTGTTCCATGGCGGTGAGATAGACAAAGGGTTTGAAGGCGGACCCGGCTTGGCGCTGAGCTTGGGTCACCCGGTCGAATTGACTCTCAGAATACTGCGCGCCACCGATATAGGCCCGAACACGACCCTCGCCATCTAGCGCGATTAGAGCCCCTTGCTGAACACCCAGGGGTTTTGCGGCCTCAACGCCGCGCGCTAGGGCTTTTTCTGCGGCAGTTTGGATGGTCAGATCCAAGGTCGTCTCGACAACAAGGTCCTCTGTGGGTTCGCCGACCAGGCTACGAACCTTTTCGTCCACCCAATCGGTGAAGTATTGGGCGCGCTGGCTGTCCCAGACAGGGTTGACCTTGACGGGAGTCTTGAAGGCTTCATCCCGTTGCAGCGCTGTGATCGCACCGGTCTTGACCATTTCATTTAAGACTACCGTCGCGCGTTTGGCGGCTCGGTCGGGGGAGGCGACGGGATTGTATCGCGAAGGCCCCTTCATCATCCCTGCGAGTAAGGCACTTTCGCCAATGCTTAGCTGGTTGGCGGGCTTTCCAAAATATCGCTGTGACGCGGCCTCAATCCCATAGGCACCGGCTCCGAAATTAACTCGGTTTAGATAGAGGGCGAGAATTTCCTTCTTGGTGAACTTCGCCTCCAGCCAGATGGCTAGGATCAGTTCCTGGGCCTTGCGGCGATAGTTCTGATTTGGCGTCAGAAAGAGGTTCCGCGCCAATTGCTGAGTGATGGTCGATCCGCCGCGCAGGGGGCCGCCACTATGGGACGCGTTGTAGATTTGACTGCGGATTATGCCCCACGGATTGAAGCCGAAGTGCCAATAGTACCAGCGGTCCTCAATTGCCACGAAGGCAGCAGGTACATATTTCGGAAGTGTATCCAGGTCGACGGGCGGGGCGAACTGACTGCCTCGAACCCCCACAAGGCCGCCTGATCGATCCAGATATGAGACCGAAGGCTGTCGCTTAACACTGTTCAGCCCAGAGGTGTCTGGTAGGTCAATGGCGAAGACGGCGAAAAATGCCGCGAGAAAGATCAGGCCCCAAACCCCAATGAGCGCGGCCCAATATAAGAGGGTCTGGAAAAGGGTTCGGGGCTCTGCGGGGCGGCGACCGTCGCTCTGCCGGGCGTTAGCCATGTGATCGTCCTGGTCTTTCCGTCCCCGCACCTGCTCGCGAGGTTCAATTGCAGATTACCAGAGCCTCCCAGTGTTAACGAGATGTGAACACGCGGCCTTCTGCGGATCGACCCAAACATTTTTGTATGACCCGACTTGAAAAATTCACGTTGCGGTCAATCTGAGCAGTGTTATCTTAGCGATGCTTAGTTGCCGTTGCGCCGAGGGTGGGGATACCCAAGGCGAATTAGGACGGAGACCGGGCCGGTTCTAAGGCGAGCCGCTTCTCCCCGAAACGCTGGAGGGCTCAATGAAGCTCCAAACCCTTTTTGCCGCCTCCGCGGCACTTATCTCGATCTCGTTTGCCGCGCCTGCCCTTGCTGACGAAACTGTCGTCGCCAAGCTTCAGAGCCCGGTCGCCAAGGCAACCAAGTTCATTGCCGGCGGTGCCATGTTTGTATGCGAAGCCGACGCCTGCACCACGGAAACGCCTGCGAGCGAAACCTTCACCACGGGCACTTGCAAGACCATCGCCAAGAAGGCCGGTGCCTTGACCAGCTTCGGCAATATTCGAACCACCTTCGCCGCCGACCAGCTTGCGATTTGCAACTCGGCGCAGACAACGCAGGTTCCTAAGAAATAGGATTTTGCCTCCCAGCAGTCCTATGGTCCTGCCAACTAGGGCGTCGCGAGAGCGACGCCCTTTTCTTTTTTGCCGCCCTGGCGCAAGAGCACGCGGATTATGTCAGACTTGATTGCGTCTCTTAAACGTCCAGGCCGGGTGCCTGACCACGCTGCGGCGATCGCCATCTTGGTTCAGCCTGTTCTGAGCGAATTGATTGGGACAAATGCGGTGCCAGTATCCCTGTCGATCGAGTTCGGCTCAGCGGTCGTCCCTGACGAATCGGTCGAGATTGACGCTCAAATTGCGAGGGGTACACGCACCCTGGTTTTCGTTCAGGCCCGGGTAACGAAGGCATCGGGTCAATTGGCCGCCGATGTATCTGCGATTTTTCGTCGCCAAATCGACCTCAAAATGGGTGTTGAGGGCATGGGCTGACATCTTAAGGGGCCGCCCTTGGTTGCGGCGCCGAAAATCGCGTGCTATCAGGCGCGCGGCTTACGACGAGGGGGTTCATAGCTCTCTTTATGCGTTGTGCATTTCCAAGCACTTTCAAGCCTTTAGGTTATCGGAAAGGTTCCTTTCCGATGGCTGCAGACACGCACCGGGCGGACAAATAAGTGGCGGACGATTCCCAGACTTCGAATGTGGGCGGCAGATACGCTCAGGCCCTATTCGACCTAGCAACCGACGAAAAGACCGTAGCCAAGGTTGAGGCTGATCTTAAGTCGTTGAAAAAAATGCGTAGCGAGTCCAAGGACTTCCAGATTCTACTGGCGTCTCCGGCCTTCAGCGCCACCGATAAGAGTAAGGCCTTGCTCGCGCTCGCCGACAGGGCTGCTTTGACCCTGACGACCCGAAAATTCCTTGGCCTTCTGGCCGCCAATGGTCGGTCCGACATCCTTGGCGATGTCATTTCCGCCTATGAATCACTTTCCGCCAAGGCGCGGGGTGTGGTTTCTGCCCAGGTCACCACCGCGGTGGCTTTGACGGCGGCCCAGAGTAAGAGCGTCGCTGCGGCCCTCCGCACTGCGCTTGGCCGTGACCCTGAAATTGAGACCCGCATCGATCCGTCAATTCTTGGCGGTATTAAGGTGCGGGTCGGTTCCCGACTGTTCGATGCTTCACTTCGATCGAAGCTCGATTCCCTCAAGTTCGCCCTCAAGAGAGCGTAAGCCATGGACATTCGCGCCGCCGAAATTTCGGCTATCCTTAAATCGCAAATCGCCAATTTCGGCGCCGAAGCAGATGTCTCCGATGTGGGACAGGTTCTGTCCGTCGGCGACGGCATTGCCCGGGTCTTTGGCCTCGACAATGTGCAGTCTGGCGAAATGGTGGAGTTCCCCAAGGCTGGGGTTAAGGGCATGGCCCTGAACCTGGAGCGGGACAATGTCGGCGTCGTGATCTTCGGTGAAGACCGCGCTATCTCCGAAGGCGATGAAGTCCGCCGTCTTTCAGAAATCGTGGATGTTCCGGTCGGTCGTGGGCTCCTGGGCCGGGTGGTAAATCCCCTAGGCGAACCCATTGACGGCAAGGGCCCGATCACCAATGTGGCCGAGCGCCGCCGGGTGGACGTGAAGGCGCCTGGCATTATTCCCCGCAAGTCTGTGCATGAGCCAGTTCAGACCGGTCTGAAGGCGATCGACACCTTGATCCCCGTCGGTCGCGGTCAGCGCGAACTGATCATTGGCGACCGGCAGACTGGCAAGACGGCTGTCGCCATCGACGCCATCCTTAACCAAAAATCGATCAACGCCGGTGATGACGAGAGCGCCAAGCTCTACTGCATCTATGTGGCCATCGGCCAGAAGCGCTCCACCGTCGCGCAGATCGTCAAGACGCTCGAAGAGCGCGGTGCCCTTGAATACACCATCGTCGTCGCCGCAACGGCATCAGAGCCGGCTCCGCTCCAATTCCTGGCACCCTTCGCTGGCTGCGCTATGGGTGAATGGTTCCGCGACAACGGCATGCATGCCGTCATTATCTATGACGACCTTTCCAAGCAGGCTGTCGCCTATCGTCAGATGTCCCTGCTGCTGCGCCGTCCGCCGGGCCGCGAAGCTTATCCAGGCGACGTTTTCTATCTGCACTCCCGTCTATTGGAGCGCGCAGCCAAGCTGAATGAAGACAATGGCTCCGGATCGCTGACCGCCCTGCCGATCATCGAGACCCAGGCCAACGACGTTTCGGCCTATATTCCGACCAATGTGATTTCCATCACCGATGGTCAGATCTTCCTGGAAACCGACCTGTTCTTCCAGGGCATCCGCCCCGCCGTGAACGTCGGTATCAGTGTTAGCCGCGTGGGATCTTCGGCTCAAATCAAGGCCATGAAGACCGCTGCCGGTCCGATCAAGGGCGAGCTCGCCCAGTATCGTGAGCTGGCCGCCTTTGCGAAGTTCGGTTCAGATCTTGATGTGACCACTCAGCGTCAGCTGGCGCGGGGTGAGCGCCTCACTGAGCTCCTCAAGCAGCCCCAGTATTCGCCTCAGACGGTGGAAGAGCAGGTCGCTGTGATTTATGCCGGTACTCGCGGCTATCTCGACGGCATTCCGACCTCTCAGGTTGGCCGTTACGAACAAGAACTGCTGTCCTTCCTCCATGGCAAGCACCAGAAGCTTCTGGATGCGATCCGCACGGAAAAGGCGCTCAGCGGCCCGCTTGAGGACCAGCTGAAGAGTACCCTTGCTGCCTTCACTTCGACCTTCGCCTAAAGAAACGGCGGAGTTCTCAGGAGATGGCCAGCCTCAAGGAGATGCGCAATCGGATCAAGAGCGTGGAATCCACGCAAAAGATCACGAAAGCGCTGCAAATGGTCGCAGCCGCCAAGCTGCGACGCGCACAACAGGCTGCGCAAAATGCACGCCCCTACGCTGAGCGCATGGCTTCGGTCATTGCTAATCTGGCAGCGGGCGTGTCGGGCGATGGTGCCCCCAAGCTGCTGGTCGGGACTGGCCAGGATGTGAAGCACCTGATCATCGTCGCCACCTCAGATCGGGGCCTGGCAGGCGGTTTCAATTCGTCCATTGTCCGTATGGCGCGCGACCGGATCGCCACCCTCATTGCTGGGGGCAAGGACGTGAAGATCATCACCTTGGGCAAGAAGGCGAGAGACCAACTCAAGCGCGTCTATGGCGATCTGTTCGTCGAAAGCTTTGAAGCCGGTGCCAGCCCTGCGCTGTCGGTTGCAGAGGCAGTCGGCCATAAGGTTGCAGCCATGTTTGAAGCCGGGGAGGTCGACGTGGTTTCCCTCGCCTATTCCAAGTTTCAGTCTGTTGTCACACAGACCCCGACCTTCCAACAAATGATCCCGGCCCAGGTCAGCGGATCCGGCGTCGTCGATCTTCAGGGCGCCAGCTACGAATATGAACCGGATGCAGAGGCGATCCTTGAAACCCTCCTGCCCCGAAACCTCAATGTACAGGTTCTGTCTGCCATGCTGGAAAATCAGGCCGGCTTCTTCGCCGCCCAGATGACGGCAATGGACAATGCGACCCGTGCTGCCGGCGATATGATCGCCGCTCTTAACCTACTGAAAAACCGTACCCGCCAGGCGCAGATCACCAAGGAGCTGATCGAGATCATCTCCGGCGCCGAAGCGCTCTAACCGAAAGAGTCTTAAACCCATGGCTACGACCCCGAAGGCCCCCGCCAAGAAACCGGCCGCCGCGAAAGCCCCGGCTAACAAGACCGCTGCCGCAAAGGCACCCGCCGCCAAGACGGCGGCGGCACCAAAGCCCGCTGCCTCCGCCCCTAAGGCTGTGGCGACTGGCAAGATTGTTCAGGTCATTGGCGCCGTCGTCGACGTCGAGTTTGTCGGCCACCTGCCGGCGATCATGAACGCCCTAGAGACCTCCAACACCGACCAGCGGACAGGTAAGCCCTTCCGCCTGGTTCTGGAAGTCGCCCAGCACCTGGGTCAGAACACCGTCCGGACCATCGCTATGGACACGACTGAGGGTCTGACCCGCGGCCAGGATGTGGTCGACACCGGCGCGGGCATCACGGTTCCGGTTGGACCTGCCACCCTGGGCCGGATCATGAACGTCATTGGCGAGCCAATCGACGAAGCTGGCCCCATCGCAACCACCTTCACCAGCCCGATCCACCGCGAAGCCCCGTCCTTTGCTGAGCAATCCACCTCTGCTGAAGTTCTTGTGACCGGCATTAAGGTCGTTGATCTGCTCTGCCCCTATACCAAGGGCGGCAAGATCGGCCTGTTCGGTGGCGCGGGCGTCGGCAAGACCGTGACCATGCAGGAACTGATCAACAACATCGCCAAGGCTTACGGCGGTTACTCGGTGCTAGCCGGGGTGGGTGAACGCACCCGCGAAGGCAATGACCTCTATCACGAGATGATCGAGTCCAACGTGAACGTCGATCCCCGGGAAAACGGTGGCTCGACCGAAGGGTCGAAGTGCACCCTGGTCTATGGTCAGATGAACGAACCTCCAGGTGCCCGCGCCCGGGTGGCCCTCACTGGACTGGCTCAGGCGGAATATTTCCGCGACCAGGAAGGCAAGGACGTTCTGTTGTTCATCGACAACATCTTCCGATTCACTCAGGCGGGCTCGGAAGTGTCCGCTCTGCTGGGTCGTATTCCTTCAGCAGTGGGTTATCAGCCGACCCTAGCCACGGAAATGGGCAATCTCCAGGAGCGGATCACCTCGACCTCTAAGGGTTCCATCACCTCGGTTCAGGCCATTTATGTGCCCGCCGATGACTTGACCGACCCGGCGCCCGCCACTTCCTTCGCCCACCTGGATGCGACGACGGTGTTGAGCCGCGATATCGCCGCTCAGGCCATCTTCCCGGCCGTGGACCCGCTGGACTCCACCTCGCGGATCATGGATCCCCTGGTGATCGGTGAAGAGCATTATCAGGTCGCCCGTCGCGTTCAGGAAACCCTGCAGGCCTATAAGGCCCTGAAGGATATTATTGCGATCCTTGGCATGGACGAGCTTTCCGAAGAGGACAAGCTCACAGTCTCCCGGGCCCGTAAGATCTCGAAGTTCCTCTCCCAGCCCTTCCACGTGGCCGAGCAGTTCACCAACATGCCAGGTATCTTCGTCAGCCTGGAAGACACCATTCGCTCGTTCAAGGCGGTGGTAGATGGTGAATACGACCACCTGCCGGAAGCCGCCTTCTACAATGTCGGCACGATTGAAGACGCGGTGGCCAAGGCCGAGCAACTGGCCTCGGAAGCCTGAGCCTGATGGCCGCCAAGCTTCACTTCTCTCTGGTCTCTCCGGAACGCGAACTGTTTTCCGGAGAGGTCGATCAGGTCGATGCGCCAGGTGCTGAAGGCGATTTCGGCGTCCTGCCTAGCCATGCGCCTTTCATGACCGCGCTTCGCGAAGGTCTGGTCCAAGTATTTTCCAATGGGACCACGACCACCTATGAGGTTCAGGGTGGCTTTGCCGATGTGACCCCTGCGGGTCTGACTATTTTAGCGGAACGGGCGACTGAAGTTTAAGCCTGCGTCACGTCTTCGCCGCAAAGTCGCGCTAAGGGCCTTGCGAGGGACGGAAGTTTTGAGTGTGATAGAAAGATAGTCAGGGAACCGTCATGCGCTCAGTATTAGCCACTCTTATCCTCGCCACCAGCGTTGCTGTTGCGGCCTCGGCTCAAACACCAACCGCTCCCGCCCCAGCGCCCGCTGGGCCAGCCACTGTGCCGGCTGCAGAGCCTGCGCCCGCGCCTCCGGCACCGGCTGCTGCAGACATACTGATCCCGGAGGCTGCGCCGGTCGTGCCTCAGAAGACCTATGCTCTTCCGACCGACGGCGAGATCGGTCAGATCATCTCTGTGATCAATAATGTCTGCGTGCCCCTCGTGCATGGCGGCGATCTGGACAAGCTTGCGACCCCAGCCCTGGGGTACAAGAAGAACAAGCGGGACATGACCTACACAGCCACCCTAGTGGCCAAACCCTATACGCTGACGATTTTCGCGCCGGGCTCCAATAAGGAAGTCTGCCGGATTGCAATCAACTACACGACCGGTCAGGAAAAGCCGATCATTGTGGGTCTGAACATTTTCTCCCTGCTGCATCAGCCTGAGCTTGAGCAGCAGCGCAATGACTTCGTCCCCGCGACAGATTTCAAGCGCATCACCAATTCCTGGGAATATTTCACCGATCACGAGTCGACTGGACTGGTTTTCCTTCAGTTGAAGAAGCCCGATGGGACCGAGGTTTCAGACAAGTGGAGCATGGGTGAAGTGCTTTATTCGGAACGCAAGTTCTAGAATTTCAGAGCACGATCGAAATTTGAGGCGCCGGTGGAAACATCGGCGCCTATTTTGTTTTGGCGCACGGCTAGGCGGGAGCGTAGGTGGTGGACAGCCAGTCCATGGCCTGGGCCGCCACGTTTTCCCACCCCTTTTCTCCGGGCAGCCAGTGGCTCATCTCGGGGAATTCCAAGTATTGTGCCCCAATCCTTTCGGCGGTCATCCGCGCGGTCATAGCCGGGTGAACCACGTCGCGGCTACCAACCATGACGAGGCTAGGGAGCTTAAGGGGCCCAATGCCAAGGCTGGTGGTCATGAAGGGGTCTAGCCACCAGTTCAGAGTTTCCCAGAGGGCCCGCCCGCTTTCACAGCGAAGCTTGTTCAGGATGGCGTCCCGTTCAGCGGGCGGCATACGATCTAGACTATAGTTCCGCATCAAGCTTCGGTCTGGGCTCACCGCCTGCATCCAAAAGGGTCCAAGGAGATGCAAACCAACAGCCGTCGAGGCTTCCTCAATAGAGGAGCCAGACACGCCCCAGGGTGGAGATGGGGCCAGAAGCACGAGCGCGTGGGTCTTTGCTCGGCTGGCCACCAACTGAGCGACAAGACCGCCCATAGAATGGCCGACCAAAATCGGCGGCTCTGGTGACCGGCGGCATAATTCCGCGATGTCCCTGGCATAGTCGGTCATGGACACACCGACGACGGCGTCCCGTCCTGTGCCCTCGCTGTGCCCCCTCAGGTCAGGACAGAGAACGCTGTGACCGGCTTGCTCAAAGGGCTGGCGAAACATGTCAAAGGTCCAGCTGGCGCAAAAAGCACCATGCACCATGATAACCGGCGGCTTAGAAGACTTCATACCCGGACCCTAGAGCTCTTTCTCCTGAGATGAAACCATCTAAAGGGATAAACGAGCTATAATTCAAAGTGTTAGAGAATATCTCAATCCGATGTCCGTTTCCCACCTATCCGACCATGCGCCAGGATGGACCGCGCTGGCTATCGCGCAAAATCGGAAAAGGCGCGGTGAACAAGCTCGTAGATTGGCTTTTTGAACGGCACGACCAATCCAGGCGCTTCGATCAGGCTCCCCCAGCGCCAAGCGTCAAATTCGGGCGTCTCGTGCTGATCTAGGTTTATTTCGTGGTCCTCGCCCTCGAACTGTAGGGCAAACCAGATCTGCTTTTGCCCCTTCCATCCTTTGTAGACTTTCGAAGATTTATGCCCTGCCGGGAAGTCATAGGTCAGCCATTCTTTAGTGCGGCTCAGCAGCCGTGCGGAGCGGACGCCTGTTTCCTCTTCCAGCTCGCGAAAGGCAGCAACCTCCAGGTCCTCACCATCATCGACCCCGCCCTGAGGAAATTGCCAATTATAGGGCGCTGGGGTTCCCGCTCGCCGGCCTAACCAAACTCGCCCGTCCTGATGAAAAAGGACGACGCCCACATTCGGACGGTAGTCTGTTAAATCGCTCAACGACGTACGGTCAGCGCAGAGGCCGGTGCTAATTGATAGCCCCGGCTCTCTACAGATTTCGCCCAGGCGCTCACCTGGCTTAGGGTGACGGGGTAGGCGAAGGCTGAGCCCAGGGCTTGTCCCTTTTGTAGGGCACCAGCTTCCAGGGCCAATAACTGCTGATCAATCGCGTCGCCGGACAATTGGTCATCAATAATCCGTTCCGCAGAGGCGCGCGGGACGCCACCGCCTCGTTTTGCCGCTGATCCGTCATCAACGAAGGCAAGACCGCGGCCACGCAGGGCACCTGTAAAGGCAGACATTCCAGTGTCGGACACCACAAACCGGGATCCCAGATAGTTGGTCAGGCCAAAATACCCTGTGGCCCGGCTCATGAGCCACTCCAGCTTATGGATCGTGTCTGCATTCTGTGCGTTTGCCATCAAGGTGTAGGGGCCTGGATCATTCTCCGGGTAGTCATTGGGCTCCATGGGCGTCTCAAGCAGGACTTCATGACCATTGGCCCGCGCCAGATCGATCCACCCCTGTAAGCCCTCGGCATAGGGAACAAAGGAAAGGGTGATTTCCGGGGGTAATTGTTCAATCGCCTGACGGGTAGAGGCCGCATTCAGCCCTAGGCCACCAATCATCAAGGCGATCTTTGGCCGGCCATTGGAGGTAAAGGGCCGGGCATAGGCTTGGGCCGGGGTCCGCCCGTCTCCGGCCATGATTGGCAAGAGCCCACCTGGCCCTTCAGCGGTGAGCCCGGCAATAGGCGCTTGAGGCAGGGGACTACGGGGTCCCACTGGGCCTGAGTCTGCCATGGTGATTGTGGCTTGATTTTCCTGGCCTCCAAATGGGATTGGCCCATCTGTGAGCCGGTAAATATCCTCGGCCAGCGTCGTGTGTCCGGGTTGTTGGGCGCGAAGGGCCTCCCGCCAGCCGGGGGGCGCAGCCATGGCGGCGACCTTGGCCAGGGAAATTCGCACCTGGGGAGATCCTGCACGCGGGTCGCCCAAGAGCGCAATCAAGGCCAAGCCCGTGGTCAGAAAGAGGGCCGCAGCGCCGCTTGCCCCAAAATAGGGATTGGCAAGGGCGCGGCCCAAGAGTTCAGAGGCGTTGATCCCAGGCCCCGAAATCACCGGTTCTGGATTGAGATTCTTCTTAGAAAACATGGGCGAGCCTCCGAAGAGGACACTCCCGCATCATGGTTAATGAAGGCCTAAAT
>CAITHQ010000021.1 GCA_903892305.1 uncultured Alphaproteobacteria bacterium | reverse complement strand
CCACCGAGATCTACACATAGAGGCACACTCTTTCCCTACACGACGCTCTTCGATCTGCACAAGGTCCTGTCCCTGACCTCCATCATGTCCACCACCGGCAACCGCGACCTACCGCCTGCTAAGCCAGAGGCCATGGCCCGACTGACCGAACGCGGTCCCGATCCCCGGGAAGACCTTGAGGCCTTCATTGCGCATGGCATCGCAGGCGCTAAGGTCATGGCCGGGGCGGGAAATCCCATTGATGAGGACGCCCAGCGCCAGATCATCCGGGACAACTTCGAGCGGTCCTTCTATCCGGTCGGCTTCCTGCGCCAGTACGCGGCCATTATCGGGAGCGGTGACCGCCGGGCGGCCATTGCGACCATCACGGCCCCGACGGTCGTCATCCACGGCGCAGACGACCCCTTGGTCCCGGTGGAGGGCGGTCACGACACCGCCGCCGTGGTGCCGGGCGCGGAAATGCACGTCCTGCCGGGCATGGGTCACAACCTGCCCAAGGGCCTGATCCCCAAGATCGGCGACCTGATCGAGCGCGCCGTCGCCCGGGCCAAAGCCGCCGTCTGACGAAAACTGCATCGCTTTTCGTCCCTCCTGCAACTAGAGCGGCTCCGATAAGTGGGAGCCGGTTATCGGATTAAAGCCGCTCTAGCCTTTTGAATTAGAGCCCTTTTCGTCCCTTTGGATGGTTTCATCCAAAGGGAAAGGGCTCTAGAGGAGGGGCATGAGTGATGATGCCTATCAAATTGTCTCCCGCGGGCCCCGCGCCGTAGCCGAAGCCGCCGCCATGGCCATTGACGCCGATCCGGCCCTGGAAGCGGCGACCTATTCCATCCTCGAGGAAGACGAGGACAAGGACGTCTGGCGGATCGACGCCTTCCCCACGACGCCGGAAGAGGTGGAGGGCCTCTCCGCCCTGCTGGCCAAGTTCCCGCCCATGAAGACCGTGGTGGAAAAGCTCGCCGACGCAGACTGGCTGGCCATGGCGCTGTCAGGCCTGCCGCCGGTTCGGGCCGGCCGGTTCTTCGTCTTTGGTGCCCATGACGGCGGCAAGGCACCGCTCAATACAGTCAACCTGCGGATCGAGGCGGGTGCCGCCTTTGGTACCGGCCACCACGGCACGACGGTGGGCTGTCTCCAGGCCTATCACGACCTGCTCAAGGCCAAGGGCTTTAAGCGCGTTCTGGATGTGGGCGCGGGCACCGGCGTCCTGGCCATCGCTGCGGCCCGCACCGGAAGCCCAATCGCCGTCGGCACGGACATTGACGCCCCCTCTGTCCGCATTGCTGGCGAGAACGCCCAGCTCAACAAGGCCAAGGCCAAGTTCCTGCTGGCCTCCGGCCTCGGCCACGCCAGCGTTCGCGCCCATGCGCCCTATGACCTGGTCTTCGCCAATATCCTGGCTCAGCCCCTCGTGGCGCTGAGCCAGGACATCAAGCTGGCCCTCAAGCCCGGCGGCTTAGCCATTCTGTCAGGCCTGCTGCGGTCGCAGGAGCGCCGGGTGCTGGGT
>CAITHQ010000020.1 GCA_903892305.1 uncultured Alphaproteobacteria bacterium | reverse complement strand
GCCCAGGCGTCTATAGTCAATATTCCAGACCGCCCAACCATGGGCGGCAAGAGCTTCGCTCAAGGGTGATTGCAGCTCCAGCCCAGGTAAGTCAGCGCGCCAGCACCCGCCGTGAATCATCACGACGAGCGGTCGCAGCCCCTGGGACTGCGGCAACCAAAGCTCACCAAATTGCTGGGGTCCTGAGCCATAGGCGATCCGCTGAGCTGGCATGTCGTGCGGCAAGGCCAGAATATCACGAAATGTCAGCAAGGGCTGCGCGATGGCCAAATGGTTTGAGCCAGCGAGTGCTAGCGCCAACGCAGCCGCTAAGGTCTTGAGTCTCATAGGCAGAACTCCGTCGCCATTTCCGCGACGTCGACCAAAAAGATGTCGCGCGCGATGGTACCACCTCTCGGGCTCGAACCGAGGACCTCTAGATCCACAATCTAGCGCTCTACCCAACTGAGCTAAGGCGGCCTATCGCGAGACGAGGGTTCTAGTCGGGCACCGCCTCCCGATCAAGTCGGGACTGCGGCACGCTGGAATTTCGACAAAGAAAAAGCCCCAGAGGCGAACCTCCAGGGCCAATTCATGTCCATCGCTCAAACCATATGCTTGCGCATTAGTCCTTAGGCAGAGTGAACCGTAGAGGAATCCGAACAGTACCGCCATCAACCGGGGCCCCGTCCAGAGACTTAGGCTTCATCTTGAAGAGCTTGCTCATCCGCAAAGCGGCCGAGCCGAATTCCTGGTCCGTAGGATCTTCTGAGACCACGGAACACCCTTCCAGGGTTCCCTTAGCCGAAACCGTACAACTAATTGTCGCACGACCTTCAACACTCATCCGCTGAGCCCGATCAGGATAATACCGAGCAATATCTTCACCAGAAGGACGACGCGCCCAGTCAGGTTGCGAAATCACCGAAGGCCTTTTCACTTCCGGCGCAGGCGCTGGAGGCTTAGGCTCTTCAATACGCTTCTCGACGGGAGGAACCGGCAAGGGCGGAATGGTCGGAATATCCGATGGCACGTTCACCGGAGGCCGTGGCTGCAGCTTTGGCGGCGGCGGCGGCGGCGTATTCGGTGGCGGAGGCGGCGGGGGTGGTGGAGGCTTTGCCACCGGCTTGATCATCTGCACGTCAGTCACGTCGTCCGAGTAAGATTTCATCTTAAGCTCGAACTTCTTCTTGTAGATGATGTAGCCGACAATGGCATGTGCCAGGATCGCAATGATCAAAGCAATGCCAAGAGCTCCCGACGACTTTGGCTTGGGCGCATCAAACGGGTTGTGATTCAAATATGTCGCGTCTTCAGCCATGCGTCACTTTGCCCCCGGTTTGTTGTCGTCTTTGCCGACCAGGGCCACGCTGTAGAAACCATTGTCCTGCAACATGTTCATAACGCCCATGAAGTCGCCATAGACCACGTCCTTGTCCGCCCGGATGTAAATCCGTTCGCCCGTCGGGTTACGCCGACTGCCCAGCAGGGTGCGCATATCATCACCCAATGAGGCCAGTTCGGTTGGCGAGTCTCCGATGAAGATCCGTCCCGAAGGTTGGATCGAAATATACACCGGCTTAGGAGGGCTCGTCGTCGACGGCTTTGCAACAGCTGGCGCGAGTTCCACCTTGACGGTGACGGCTGCCATTGGAGCCGCCACCATGAAGATGATCAGAAGGACCAGCATGACGTCCACGAAGGGCGTTACATTGATCTCGCTGTTCGCCTCAACTGCGTACTTGCCACCCCCAGAGCCTGAGAGTTTGGCACCCATCTGGTTTAGGCCCCTTTGTCGAGCTGGCGGGAAACGGCGTTCATCAATTCAGAAACGAAGCCTTCCGAGCGGGCACCCAGTCCGGAGATCCGGGTCTGGAAGTAGTTGTAGAAAATAACCGACGGAATGGCGGTGAAAAGACCGATACCGGTGGCCAGCAACGCTTCGGCAATGCCGGGGGCGACGACGGCCAGGTTGGTCGTGTTGGTGTTCGCAATGCCGATGAAGGAGTTCATGATCCCGTAAACGGTGCCGAACAGACCGATGAACGGACCAGACGAACCCACGGAAGCTAGGAACTGCATACCGCTCGAAAGGCGCGTGCCAAGCGAGGCTTGGACCGCGGAAACGGCAGCTTCGGCGCGGTGTTGCGTCGATTCACGATGTTCACCACCGACCGAAAGACCAGCTTGACGAGACAGTTCAACTTCTTGGGCGGCCGCCGCGGCCATATCGGCCAGGGGGTTGCCTTCAAACTCTTCTGACGTCGCCGTACGGCCGATTTCAGGGATGGTTTTGACACTGCGGAAGGCTTCAAGGAACGCCGTCGCGGTCTTGTTCAGGGTGTTGAACTCGAGCGACTTGGTCACCAGGATGGCCCAGGACAGAACCGAGCAGAGCAGGAGGCCTGCCATCACGGTTTGAACGACTGGGTCAGCGTCCAAGATCATTTGGAAGACGCCAGCCTTGCCAGCGTTCTTCATCTGGGGCGGAAGTTCTTCCGTCGGAGCAGCGGCGTCAGCAGCCGGTGCAGCAGCGGCCGGAGCGGCGGCATCAGCAGCAGCCGGAGCAGCAGCGTCAGCAGCGGCCGGAGCAGCTGGAGCGGGGTCCGCGGCAAAAGCCGGGGCGCTGCTCATGAGCGCAATGGCGCCGAGGAGCGCGATGAAAGGAGTGGTTCGTTTAATATCGAGCATCTGTCGCCAGTTCCTGCTTGGTCTCGCACGTTTGGGCCGAGGGTCGTCGCGCCAGAGCGTCTCTTCCCTAGTGAATTTTGCCTGCTGCCACATCCAGTATCCTGGCCGTAGCACCGAAGCGGTAGTCGCCGACTCTATCTTGGCATCATTTTCACCCTGAGGTGAAGACGCATCCATTTCAGAGCCAGACCTCGCCCCCCGCAGGGATCCGAGAGTCTTACCGCTTTGTTAGTCGGGCGGCACAAGTCCTTTGGCAATCCCTTTTGAAGTGGTCAAGGGGGCATAGGGTAGGAACGTGCCAAGGTTTTGCGACGAACCTTGATAGATTGCTGCGCTGCACAACAACATTTCCCCTTCAAAGCCGGGAAAACTGCCAAAATCACCCCTCAAACCCTACACTATGTAGGAAATGTACGCGTCATAATCGCAGTTTGAGAATGATTAGAGATAGGCGACCGAAAGGTCCGATCAAGCTCGCCGCTCAAATTTGCAGCAGAAATTTTCGCGCTCATCGGTCCAAAGCCGTTTTACCAAACATCGACATACGATCGGCGCGGAGCGCGAAGATCGATCGGACAGGACTTCAGCCCACGGCTTAGCCAGGCGCGGGTGTCCTTAGGATCAATCACAGCGTCAATTTCCAAAACCTCTGCCACAGACACCGCCTTGCCGGTTTCATACATCCGGGCCAGTCGCGCGTCGAACATGGCCTGCCGCTTGTCGAGATCAGGTTCAGCTTCCAGCTCTTTGCGATAGCCCAACCTTACGGCACCTTCTAGGCCCATGGGCCCGAACTCCGCCGTCGGCCAAGCAACGATCATCGCGGGCGCGGAAAAGTCTCCCGCAGACATAGCCTGAGCCCCGAGCCCATAACCTTTTCGCAGGACGACTGTGAAGAAAGGCACACGCAAGGAGGCACCAACCACGAACATACGGGCACCACGGCGCACACCGGCCCCTTTTTCACTGTCTGGCCCCACCATAAAGCCAGGGGTGTCGCATAGAGACAGAATGGGCACGCCAAAGGCATCGCACATCTGCATGAAGCGTCCGGCCTTTTCTCTCCACCTTCCCCATCAATGGCCCCACCAAGGAAACGGGGATCATTGGCGATCACACCCATGGGCCGCCCTTCAATACGCAAGAAGCCCGTGATCATGCCCTGGCCATATCCGCCACGCAGCTCAATCCAGCTGCCGTCGTCTGCTAAGGTCTCGATCACTGCCTTAATGTCATAAATCCGGACCCGGTTCTCCGGGATCAGATGCCTCAACTTGCGCTGGTCGGGGCACGACCATGTCGGCAGCGATCCCTGGAAGCAGGATAGAATTTTCTTGGTGGCAGCAACCGCTTCTGCCTCATCTTCCACCAAGAGATCCAAGACGCCATTCTTCCATTGGACCTCGGATGGACCGATCTCATCGGCTGTGAAAACCCCTAAGCCTCCGCCTTCCACCATTGCCGGCCCGCCGAGACCGATATTCGAGTACCGGGTCGCAATCGTAATGTCAGCACAGCCGAAAAACACGGCGTTACCGGCAAAGCACCGACCGGAATTCACAGCTATACGGGGTGCATTGCCCGACAGTCGTGCAAAAGTCGTGAAGCTGGTCGTGTCGAGCGATGATGCACCTGTCGTGACATCAACATCGCCCGGTCGACCTCCGCCACCTTCCGTGAACCAGACAATCGGTGCCTTCCAGTGTTCTGCGAACTCGAGGATTCGGTCGGTCTTCTTGTGGCTGAAATGGCCCTGAGTGCCCGCAAGGACACTAAAATCATAGGCAAGGCCCACACATCGAGCCGTTTCGGGGGAAAACAGGCTCCCATTCACCTCCCCAACTCCCGTAATAATCCCATCGGCTGGGGTATTGGTTCTCAGATCCTCCAAGGAACGGCGCCGCTTCTGCGCAGCGATCGCCAGGGCACCGTATTCATTGAAACTGCCAGGATCAAACAGGTCGCTGAGATTTTCCCGCGCTGTGCGTTGCCCCGTCTTGCGTCGGCGCGCTACGGCGTCTGGGCGGTTTTTGTCCAGTGTGAGCTCTTGGCGGGCGAGAACCGATGCCAGATCGGGTCGGATTAAATCGAGGTCGACCTCGAAATGGGTCACAATCTCATCGGCCTGATCACCAGGCTCAATATAAATCAGCGGCTGGTGCTCATCAACGACATCGCCCGGCGCTGCGCCGAGTAGGCGCACGACCCCGGCCTGGACCGCGGTAACAATGTGCTGCATTTTCATGGCTTCGAGCACAGCAACGGTCTGTCCCATACGGACGAGATCACCTTCGGCGACTTCAAAACCAACGAGCGTTGCACGCATGGGTGATGGGCTTGAAACCGTCCCGGGCGGTCCGCTGATCACCTTGGCACCGTAGGTGTCAGCCTGGTCTTGGCCATCAATGACCTGAGGTGAAAGGTCAGAGGCACGGGCCGCCAAGTCCACCAAATTGGCTTCAATAAAGCCTGTGGTCGCAGTCGCAGACCGCACTTCTGGTCGCTCGAGAAGGGCCTGCAACAAGCCGAGATTTGTGGCAGGTCCCAAAATTCGGAATTCTGCGGCCGCACGCCGAGCCTTGGCGGTCGCAATATCGAAGTCGTTTGCAGAACTATGGACGATCAGTTTTGCGATCAGAGAATCAAACGAAGGATTCGTGCGGTATCCCCCATACCCATATCCATCCACCCGGACCCCTGGCCCACTCGGCGGTTCATAATGCTTGATTATGGCACCCGCAGTGCTGACAAGGGCTCCATCGGCCCCGAGGGTTTCAAGATTGATCCTCAACTCGATGGCATAGCCAAAGGCTGCCGGCGGCCCGGCAGCGAGGCCCAAGTCATTCAGTTTGCCCCCGGCTGCTATGGCAAGCTGCAGCTGAACAAGATCAAGTCCAGTGACCGCTTCGGTTACCGTATGCTCCACCTGAAGTCTGGGATTGGCTTCGATGAAGATTAGGGTCTCGCCATCCGATGTGTTCAGCAGGAACTCCATTGTTACCAAACCTCGCACCCGCGTCGCCTTGGCCAAGGCCGTCGCTGCGGTTCTCAAGCGTTCTCTGAGGGAGTCAGACAGGTTTGGGGCCGGTGCAACTTCGATAATTTTCTGATTTCGCCGCTGGATGGAACACTCACGACTGTGTATCGCCACAGCGTCGATCCCATCACCGAGAATCTGAACCTCGATATGGCGGGCAGAGCGAACAAAACGCTCTGCAAACAGCCGACCATCCCCAAAGGCACCTTCCGCCTCCCGTACGCAGATATCGTAGGCTTCCGCTGGGTCATCAGCTGCCAGAACGGCGCGCATACCGCGACCACCGCCTCCAGCCACCGCTTTAATGATAATGTCCGCGCCGAGTTCGGCCTTGAAGGCCCGGATATCGTCCAGGCTCGCCCCACCCGCCGTCGCAGGCGCGACAGGAACCCCAAGACTGGCGGCCAGATCGCGGGCCAGGGCCTTATCCCCGAACAGATCCAGGGTTTCGGGATCAGGCCCGACAAAGATCAGCCCAGCCTTAGCGCATGCCCTAGCAAAGGCCGCATTTTCAGACAAAAAGCCATAACCGGGGTGAACGGCATCGCACCTAGCGTCTAGGGCGGCCGCCACCACAGCCTCAATATCCAGATAGGCCCGCGGCCCAACACCCTTCAGGCCGATGCTCTCATCAGCTAGCCGTGTGTGCAGAGACGTTCCGTCGTCTTCAGAAAATACGGCAACGGCGGTGATTCCCAGGTCCTGCGCTGATCGGGCGATGCGGATGGCGATCTCGCCGCGATTGGCAATCAGCAGGCGCTTAATAGCTGTCATGTCCAGGCTCCCCCACGGGAACTGGTGCCCCGTCAAACCTATGTGGCGTGAGGATTGGGGTCAGTACAAGCCAAGACGTAGGGTAAGGATGGTGCCTGGGGGCGGATTCGAACCACCGACACGCGGATTTTCAATCCGCTGCTCTACCAACTGAGCTACCCAGGCCTAGCCCGCCGACGCGGGAGGCGTGTCTATAAAAGAGGGTCGGCCCTCTGTCCAGCGACCGAAGGTCAGGATTCGTCTTCCTCACCGTCGATCTTTGCTTCGTCATCCTCATTGACGGGCAAGACATAGCTTCCCGTCAGCCATTTCTGCAGATCGAGATTGGCGCAACGACGGGAGCAGAAGGGCGCATAGTCCGATGTCGGCGCGTGTCGACACATGGGGCACGTTACCTTCTTCACGCTGGCACCACCTGCATTTTTGTCCGTCCCCAGCCCTCCTGGGCAGCAAGGGTCACCCGTTCGCCGACCTTCTCACGCAAGGTGCTGAACAGGCCCTGTGCCTCTGCGACAATACCTGGCTCAGCCTTCGCAATCAGCCGCCCGCCCGGATCACATAGGGCTTCAGCCTGTGCCATGCGCACCAGACGAAGTGCTAATGTCTGATCGGTCAGTCGCCCCTCTGCATCCAGCAGGATATCCCTTACGCTTCGATCCCTTCGCGGAATTAACAGCTCCATCGTACCAAATCGGCCGACCGCACCAATTGAGACCCCAGGATTGTCTGGTGCAAAGGCCAACCGGGCTGCAGCCAGCAGGGCATGGGCATCATGCCCCCGCCCGACCAGATCAATGATCACAATGCCACCAAGGCCCTTCAGGCGCAGAAGCCGTGCGGCCTCGCTCAAGGCCGTCATATTGGCTTGCCGACTGATACGCTTTGCATCCTGGCCCTTGCGCTCTCCCAGGTCGACATCAACCGCGATAAGGGCGCGGGTGGGCTCAATTGCCAAATTCCCGCCACCCGGCAAGGGATGGATAGTTTCTAGCGCTCCGGCCTCGGCCAGGTCTGCCACCCGCCCCGCCTCTGGTCCTAGTTTCACCTCGTCGCACTTGCCCAGCACGCAAAGAAGGGACTCAAGATCTGGCCCGGCATCTAACACGCGCGGATTTCCAGTCGCGTCGCCCAGGACACGAACCGTCGCCAGTTTCCCGGGTCTAGGTGCCGTGCGGATTTCCACATCAAGCATCTGTCCTTCGACGGGCCGTGATTCCGGCTTGAAGGCCATCATCGCCTCTCGCCCTTCGCCGAGATCGAGAAAGGCTGAAGCGAAGGCGGGCTCAACCTTTCGAACGCGGGCCGCCAAACGGGTGCCAACCAGCAGGCTCGAATCCTCGTCATGGCGTCGGATCAACAGGCGTTCTGGCTGGCCATCCAGTAGGATAACACCGCGATCCTCACCGATCCCACGGTCTAGAAAGGCCTGACGTTCACTCATGCGGAACGATATCCCAGGCCGCTTAGCAAGTTGGCCGCTTCATAGACCGGAAGGCCAACAACCCCGGTGTAAGATCCCTCAAGCGCCATGATAAACGCTCCGGCCCGTCCCTGAATTCCATAGCCACCAGCCTTACCCAGGCCTTCACCACAGGAAACATAGGCCTCAATTTCCTGGCCGGTCAGCCGCTTCATGTGGAGACGAGTTTCGGAAAGCCGAGAGGCTATTCGCCCATCGGGCCCAACGACGCACACTCCGGTCAGCACCCGATGCGCTCGACCCGACATTAGGGTCAGACATTGCCGAACCTCATCATCGGTCTCAGCCTTGGGCAGTACGCGACGTCCCACCGCAACCACGGTATCAGCGGCAAGCACATAGGCATCTGTATGAATTGCAGCAATTACACCGGCCTTCGCCTTGGCGAGACGGAGCGCAAGCAAACGCGGTGTCTCATCAGGGAGCGGGGTTTCGTCAAGGTCTGCGGCGGCCACCAGATCAGGTCGCACGCCGATCTGCGCCAAAAGGTCCAGCCGTCGCGGGCTTGCTGAAGCCAGGACCAATCGCGACGCGACCATGGACGTAGTCAGCGAACGCGGAAGGTGATGCGACCCTTGGTCAGGTCATAGGGCGTCATTTCCACGAGAACCTTGTCCCCGGCCGAAACACGAATGCGATTCTTGCGCATCTTGCCCGCCGTGTGGGCGACGATCTCGTGGTCGTTTTCCAACTTCACGCGGAAGGTGGCATTGGGCAGGACTTCGCTCACGGTCCCAGGGAATTCCAAGAGTTCTTCTTTAGCCATAGAGGCTCCAAAATAGGTCGGCAAAAACGCGTTCGCCGCAGACCTGAATCGGAGCCTGCGCGATCAAAAGTGCGCCTCTATACCTCAGCGCCCCCCATTCGGTCGATACGTCTTGCAATTCAGGGCTCAGGGCCGTCCAAAACGTTGGAAAATGTGTACGGCCAGGGCGTCCCTGACCTGGCGATAACTGGCCAACCGGGCCTCACGCGATCCATCTGCATCTGTAGGATCGTAGGTCGGCCAATATTCGATAGTGACCGCCCTGCCCCGGGTCATTTCCACCGCCCGGTGTTGGGCCTGCGGCGTCAGCGAAATGACCAAGTCAAAAGCGTCAGCGTTCAGCTCATCAAAAGTCTTGGCCCGGTGCCCAGACAAATCGCAACCGATCTCAGCCATGACCGTCGCGACAAACGGATCTACAGCTCCCGTCTCTTCGCCTCGCGCATCTAGCTTCACACCACAGCTGTCCACATAGATCCGGTCGCCAAAATCACGCAGCAGCAGGGCTTCGGCCATAGGCGAGCGGACCCTATTGAAGTTGCAAGCAAAAAGCACCGCGCCTGGAAGCGGCGGCGCATCCAGCGGGTTGGCCATGCCTCAACCCCGCCTGTAGAGGGCGCAGATCAAGGTGAAGAGCCGTCGGGCTGTGTCCAGATCGGTCTCGATCTTGCCGGACAGCCTAGTCCGCAGCAGTTCCGAGGCCTCATTGTGCAGTCCCCGACGCCCCATATCCAAGGCTTCAATCTGCTGTGGCGTCGAATTGCGGATCGCCTGGTAATAACTCTCGCAGATCATGAAATAGTCTTTGATCAGACTGCGGAAGGGCGAAAGCGACAGGATGTGCCGCCGCTCATATTCAGGGCCCCGAACGTCCAGGACCAGTCTATTCTCAATCAGGCCCATGTGAAGGTCATAGGGACCGTTCGCCGCAGCTTCAGGGAAAAAGAAATTTTCCTCCAGCAGATCAAAAATCGCGATCTGCCGTTCCTGCTCCTGGTCGCGCGACACTGCAGCGAGGGATTCCTCGTCAAGTTCGACGGACTGCAGTCGGTGAATGGATTTCTGGTCGTCGGCCATGGCGTTCAGACAGGGAGGTCTAAGCTCCTTTAGGCCAATCTCCGCCTTTGCGTCACCCCGTCTCTTCGCGAAACGCCGAACTTCCCGAGAAAATCCAGTGTGGCGGTTTACAGGCCGTCCGCCTGATCCTTTTATCGATCTATGCTTTTGCGGTTTCCATCACGCCAAGCGAATGGCAGCCGACCGGCTGTGGGCGGGCAAACCTTCAGCATCCGCCAGGGCAACGGTGTGGGGCCCCAAAATGGCGAAGGACTTGGCATTGCACTTCACGATCGAAGTCCGCTTGATAAAGTCATAGAGCGACAAACCCGATGAGAACCGCGCAGCGCGGCTTGTGGGCAAGACGTGGTTGGAACCGGCCACATAGTCCCCGATGGCTTCAGGTGTGTGCCGACCCAGAAAAATGGCGCCCGCATGCCGGACCTTGTCGGCCAGGGCTTCAGGATCATCCAAAGCAAATTCCACATGCTCAGGGGCAATGGCGTTGACTAGGTCCGGAGCCTGACCCAACGGCGCAATAATAACCGCACCGTGATTGCGCCAAGAGGCTGTTGCATCTGCACCAGTGCTCAGGGTCAAGAGCTGGCGATCGATGGCCGCGATCACCTGCTCAGCAAAGAGCTCATCGTCCGTGATCAGGATCGATTGAGCCGCTGGATCATGTTCGGCCTGGGATAAGAGATCCGCCGCAATCCACTCGGGATTATTGTTGCGATCCGCAACCACAACAATTTCAGAGGGTCCGGCCAGGGCATCAATGCCGACCGTGCCATAGACCTGTCGCTTGGCGGCGGTCACATAGGCATTGCCCGGCCCCACAATCTTGTCCACGGGGGCAATAGGTCCTGCGCCAAAGGCCAGGGCACCGACCGCCTGGGCACCACCGACACGCCAGATTTCCGTGACCCCGGCCTCCTTGGCCGCCGCCAGAACCGCCGGCTGCAGTCGTCCAGGCGGCGTGACCATGGCAATCCGGTCGACTCCGGCTGCAGCTGCCGGCACCGCATTCATCAGCACGGTCGAGGGATAAGCCGCACGACCGCCAGGCACATAAATCCCCACCGCTTCTAGGGGCGTCCACCGCCATCCCATCTCGACGCCGGCATCATCGATGAATGCCGCATCAGCTGGCCTTTGTCGCTCATGGTAGGCGCGAATACGCCGCGCGGCGAAGGCGATAGCCTCGCGCACCTCCTTGGGACAGGCCGCTGCCCCGGCCTCGATTTCCGCCTGCGAGACCCTCAGAGTCTCTACCGTCAGCTCAACCTTGTCGAACTCCCGGCCAAATCTGATCAGAGCATCGACCCCATCCCGCCGCACCGCCGCCAACACCTCGCGCACGGAGGTGTCCACATCAGCGGGCGTATCCCGTCGCTCGTTGATGAAGGCCTCAAAGGCTACGGCAAAGGTGGGGTCGGTTGTTCGAAAGCGGCGCATGACGGCTATTTAGCGAAGCAAGGCTGCTGAGGCTATGGCGTCTCGTGAGAGGGCGTGCGTCGTGTGGACCAAGGTTCGGACAGGTCGGCAAGAATGGCATCGATACATTCTATCGATACGGCCAAATCCCCGCCCCCAGCGAACTGAAACGTCAGTACGCCACCCGGAGCCTCGCCTGGCGTGAAATTCAGACTCAAGAGCTCCAGCACGGCGTCTTTTGCGCTTCGCCTAAGCCTCCGCGCCTTGACCTCCAACACCCCACCAATCTGCAAGGCTGACCGAACACGCTCACCGCCGGAACCCTCCCAGCGATACCTATTCATGCTGAAGGTCAGCCTGCGGGCTTTTGATTCGAAGACAATGTCTCCGATGACACTGACGGCGTCCTGAGTCGCTGCGGCGATGACAGGCAGATCTTCAGCGTCCTGAGCCAAGAGTCGCAATAGGGCCACTTCTACTCCTCGACGGCGTCTTGAACGCCCTTTGATTTATCTTCTGGGGGCGATGATGCCTTACGCCGCCTCAGATTTGCGCGCAGGGCAGCGGCCAGTTTTGCCTGGCGATCATCCTTTGGCTTTGACGACGATTTACCCATGAAAGTCAGGGGTGCGACGGTGCGGGACGAAGGTCAAGTGATGTCACCGCGTTTTTACCCTTCACGGGAGCCTTTGCTTTGGCTATAGCCCGCCGCTCGGTTTCGCCGCCGTAGCTCAGTGGTAGAGCGCATCCTTGGTAAGGCTGAGGTCCAGGGTTCGAGTCCCTGCGGTGGCACCATCTCTCCCGACCTCTGGTCGGCGATCAAGGCGCATCGTTTTCGATGCGCCTTTTTTCGTGTCTCGGCTTTGAAGCCTCATACGGGCTGGCTTTATTATTACCCGGATGTTATTAGTGGGCGTCCAAGGGGATCAGCACCATGACCGTCACCGCCTTCGTAAATCAAAAGATCATCGCTCAGGGCGACCTCGCAGAGGTGGCCATTGCCTTGGCCAACCAGACGCACGCGGCGCTGGTTCTTGATGACCAGAACGGCAGCCCCGTCGATCTGGATCTAAGGGGTAATTCCGCTGAAATCGCGGCGCGCTATGGTCTAGCCCTTCCTGCGCCGGAAAAATCAGGCCGTGGCCGACCTAAGCTTGGCGTAGTGCCTCGGGAGGTTACCCTCCTGCCCCGTCACTGGGATTGGCTTAATGATCAGCCGGGCGGTGCCTCAGCCGCCCTGCGCCGTCTCGTTGAGACTGCACGGAAGGACAAGGCGGGTATGGACGCCCGTCGTCAGGCTCAGGACCTTGCCTATCGCGTCCTCTCTGCCCTGGCAGGCAATCTTCCAGATTATGAAGAAGCCCTTCGCGCCTTCTATGGCGATGACGAGCAGCGGTTTGACAGCCTGACCGCAGCCTGGCCTGCAGACATCCGGACCTATGTCCTGGCCAGGGTCAGAGCCGTGCAGACCGCTGACGCTGAAACCACCGAGCCCTAGGGCGGCTTACAAGACGCTGCTGGGCATCAAAGGTCTCCACCGCCAGCTGACGCGCACTGTCGCAAGCCACGACCTGCGCACCGCGCTTTGCAAAGCCCCGGTCCAGGTCGCCCTCGGTCGGATTAGACGGCAGGATAAAGAGGTCGCAGGGCTGACGTGCCGCCTGCGGCATTTCAATCTGCGGTCCGGCACCCGCCCAGGTTTGGGGCGAGCTGGCACAGGCGCTGGTCAGCCCGGCGCAGGCGGTCGCGACGATCAGCGGCAAGAGGCGCATGGGCAGTCTCCGTTTGTGAAAGGTCAGTTGCAACATCGGCTGCGACACTGGCGGCGTGCTCAGCGGTTCTGGCTTGGACAGACATCCGGCGGCCCGAGGCCCGCTCTGCTTCTATGCCCTTCTGCGCTGCCTCAGCTTGCGCTGTGGCCGCGACCAAGCGGGGTTTAACCACGGCAATCCCCGTCGCCCGGCCCCAGATGAAGACGAGGAGGGCGATCACCGCCAAAGCGCCGCAAATCAAGAGGGTCGATCGCATTAAGTCTGAAGTCCCCCGTTTGAGTCGAAACATCACTTCAGCCCTCCCCGCCACCCCGCGCCGCTTGAGCCAGCTTGGCCCAGTCCGTCACCGTCGCGCCGGCTAGATAGAGGGTCGCCACCACCACATTTGACCCGATCAGAGCTAAACCCAGACCAGCCAGGGCATTAGCGTCCGTCAGGCGGCAGATCACGGCACCGATCCCAAGACTGTTCAGTCCCCAGGCGGTGAAGCTGAAAATGCGTCGCCATACCCAGCGAATTTCTGCTTCCTGACTCATGACGATCGCCCCTTCAGGCCCACTATGGCCAAGGCAGCCGCCAAGCCCGCCGCGACCCACGGGGCGCTACGGCTGACCCATCCCCAGAACCATGCAACCCCGACAGCCCGATCCCTTTGCGCTTCAAGGGCGTCGAGTCGCTCCAGGGCGGTTTTCAACTCGCCGCGCACCCCCTCCACCAACTTCCCGGCCTCTTGGGCCTCTAGACGGACGAGACGCTCGCGAACATCGTCCACCTTGATCGTTAGCCCTTCCAGTCGGCGGGTTTGGGCCGACAGGTTTTCACCAATCTGCTGCAGGGTAAGAATTTGGGTTTTTTGCAAGGCAGCCAGGGCCGCCTCATGTGTTTTTGGCTGCACCACCACCAAACCCCTTATACAATCCGTACATATTGCCGATCAGGTTGAGATAGTTGCCCAAGGTGCCGTCAGACTCCGTGGTCGAAGAGGTCCCCGACCCCTGGGAATCAGAAGTCTGTCCATGGAACAAAGAAGCCGGCAGGCCCGAGAACATCTCGATCTGTTGGCCCAGGCTTGTCATTGGAGCCTGTCTCTGGGTTTGATCCACCCCGCGCAACTGGGCGCCCAAGGCGGCCTGGGCGGCGATATTGGCCCGGGTATTGGCGTCCTGCTCTAAGCCCTGCTGCGCCTGAAACTGCGCGATCTGCGCCTTTTGCGCCTGGTCCTGCAGGGCCATCTGAGCATTGGCCAGAGAGGCCTGCTGGCGACGGTCCGCATCCTGCCCCGCCAGACCTGCACTTGTCGTGTACATATCGGCCAGGAGCTTCGACAATTGCGCGCTCCGTGCCCGCGCCAGCTCGCCCTCGGTCTGAGACCGGGTTAAGGCAGCCCCTGACCCTGAAAACGCCCCTTCCCCTGCCATGCTCAGGTCCTGCGCTGCCCGCGCCCGTCCCGCCTCGGCATCAAAATCGGCCATGGCCGTATCCGTAACCTGCCTGCGATAGGGGTTCTGATAGGCGTCCAAATTGTCCAGTAGACTGGCCGAGGCCGCGCTGGGGGCCTTTGCGTTCAGCGCGCTGGTGAGCCAGGTCTCGCCTCCGCCTGCGGCTCCATCCGCCGAAGGTGACTCCCCAAAATACGAGGACCGTCCGGCTCCCAATCCCGCCGCTGTTCCAGCCGCCTGGGTTTCAAGGACCGAAACCGGGGCCACAAACCGAGTCGGATCGCCTTGCCCTAAGCCTGCCAGACGATTGCTAAAACTTTGCGCGCCCTGGCTTACCCAGTCCGCATTGGTGGGCGAAACAACGGAATGACTGGTTTCAGTCGTGCTGGTTTTGGTCTTCTTTTTTCCCATCAAAGTCTCCTAACGAGTTCATCACCGACCTTTTCAAAGCCCAAGTGCCTCAGCACCCGGGCCCACCCTTTCCGGCCGCTGAGGGTCACACTCAGACAGCCATGGGCGCGTCCCCAGGCTTCGACGCCGGGCTTCAATCTCAAAATCTCAGCAAGGTCACCGCCAGCCAGCCAGACATGCAGGACGCGACCTTCGGCCTCGTCTACGCACTGGGTGACCATCGCGGCCCCCTCTCCGGCCCAAAGCTGCGCCTGACCCATCTCCAGGTCGGCTAGCAAGGTCGCCTCCGTGCCGCACTCAGGCTGCAGGGCCGCCAGCAGCCAGGGGCGGCACCGTTTCCAAATGTCTGGAGTCACCTGACTTAGCGCGCGCCTGCCACAGCCACATTGAACACCGGCTTGCCAATCCGGCAGGCGGTCGGCGCAGAGCCGCCAGAAAACCTGATCCGAAACAAACGTCCTGTCGCCCGAAAATCCACGCGATCCTGGCCCGGTGCCAGGGCAAAGGGGCCACTGACAGCTGCGTCACCCTGCGGCGTCAACCGGCTGAAAAGGCTCAGCCTTACCGGACCCGCCTGATCGGCCAGATCTGGCCATACGCCCCGCGCCATCACCGTGCGGTCCTCGTCCAACACCTGATCTGCGGTCTCGATAAACCAGCTGAAGGCTGCGCCGTCGGCGCTATGGCCCCGTTCGTGATAGTAGACGGCCCCCTGGGGATCGACCCCCACGGGATAGGCCGCCGGCCCGGCATCAATCATCGCCGTACGGGCCATGTCGCCCCGGCTCCACGCGCCATCGAGAGTCGAAAACAGAACGTACCGGCTGTTTTCCACCCCGTCCCGCTGATCGGGATAATCCCACCTCACCTCGCCAAAAAGCGATGTGGTCGAGGCGCAAATCTTGTCACCTTGGGAGGCCGCCAGGTTCTCCACCATGTCGCGGCGAACAGAGCACGGCAAAACCTCGGCGGCTCCCCCAAGGTCATAGCGGTAAAATTGCAGGTCTGGGCCCAGCCAATAGGCGGTCTGCCCCGAAACAACTGCGGCCTGCGGCCCAATCAGGCCGCATCTTTCGCCCACCCGCTCAAATCGCCAGGGCTGCCCGACCGCCCCGATGAAGCGCCCCAAGAACAGGGCGTGATTGGTCCAGACCAGCAGGTAGGCACCAATCACCCGTCCGCCAACAATACGCCCACCACCAGGCAAGATATATTCCCGCGCCGTCGTCGCCGTGCCAGTTGTCCACTCGCTGCTCTTCCGCACCGAGGAATGCCGCAGGCAAAGGGGATTAAAAACCCCAGAAACCTCTTCATTACATCCCAGGGCGAAGACTTGGTCCGTTGGTGCCGTCAATATCTGCGTAATCTGGCTGGGAGCACCCACAACGGCCGTCGCAAGAACTCCAGAGTCATTTGCCCAGGCATAGAGGCTCCCGCCTCGCGGGCTGGCCAACAGGGTCTCGCCCCAGGCTCCGAAGGACCAGGTCCGCGGAAACGTATCGCCAGACGCCGGTTCTGAGAATTTCCCGAAAGAATAGGTCCCTGTCCCGAACCCCTGACCTCCAACCCCATCCAACAATCCAGGTGCCAAGCCAGCGGGGCTCACGGTATACAGGCCGCCCCCGCGCCAGATGTACAGACCAAGATGCGTCCCAAAGGCAAAGGTCTGTACCCCCGCCCGATCCGTCCATCCGAAGGCACCTCGGCAGACCCCGTTAAGCGTCTGATCCGTCATCCGCTCCCACCCACCGATCACCTGCGGCCGCCCCCGCCAAAACCGCACATTTGACCCATCCCCCCACCGCCCGGCCGAGGTGAAAGACGTATCCTCCGCCCAAAGTCCCGGTGG
>CAITHQ010000019.1 GCA_903892305.1 uncultured Alphaproteobacteria bacterium | reverse complement strand
TGCCGGAAGGCTGTGAAGCGGCCTTTGTATCGAACTTCCCGCCAAGCCATGGGCCAGGTGTCCTTAGGCTGGGTCTTAAACCGCCAACGACCGGCGTCTTCTTCATCGGTAGGATCAAAAACAGCATCGGCCTGGTCCCAGATTTCAGCGGGTAGCTTCGGCGTCCAGAGGCACTGGGGCTCGGGCCGAACCACGCTGTACTGTCCATAGCGTTCAAGCTTGCGGCCATTGCCGCTATCCAGCAGGGCATAGTCTGCCCAGGCGGTCGTTCTCATAACGCCTGGCTTGTCGTCGACGGCAGGATCAAGCTTAGTCATATGCGGCAGGTACGAGGGGTGGGCGCGATTGTCCAGATCGGCCCTTACGATCGCTGCTGCGTGTCTTGCGTCAAAGAGGGAATTATCCTCCTGTCACAGACTTGCGGTGGAAAGGATGGACGTGGCGGAAATCGAGACCATGCGTAGATCAGCGCGGAAGCCCAAGGGGGACGGTCATCTTCGTCGCGCCGAGATTCTTGAGGCCGCCGAGCGTATTTTTGTGGCTAATGGCTACGAAGGCGCAACCATTCGCAAGATTGCCGATGAGGTTGGCGTTTCATCAACAGCACTCTACATGCATTTTCCCGACAAGGGCGGCATTTTGCTGGAGATTTCCGAGCGAACCATTCGGCAGTTACTCGAACGGAACGCTGAGATTGCTGCAAAACCTGTTGATGCCGCGCAGCGGGTTGAACTCATGCTGGCGTCTTACATGCGCTGGGGGCTGGAGCATCCAAATGCCTATATGCTGGTTTTCTGCAGCATGACGCCCGTTTCAGAGGTCCTTGGGGATAGCTTGGCTGAAATTTCAGCCCGTTGTTATGACATTTTCTCTGGGGTTGTTGGGGAATTGGCGCGGGATCGACGCCTGAAAGCAGGGGATGCCGCGTCTGTCGCTCAGGCGCTTTGGGCATCGACGCACGGTGTTGTCGCCCTACTTATCACCCGGCCGGATTTCGAGTGGGCACCCAAGGAAGAGCTTATGCGAGTCACTTTGTCTGGCCTAATGCAGGGGCTTATCCAACCGCATTAGGGTGGGTTTGGGATAGGGGTATTTGCCCCGCCCAGTGGCAGGCTCGTCGGCGCGCCCTGAATTCCAGCGTTATAGATGTACGTACCCCGCCTTAAGTCCGCTGACAGGGTCAGGGGGCCAGCACCGTTATTGAGTCTGGCGCGGTAGACCTGCATGCCTTCCATTACCCGCATGACGTAATTACGGGTTTCAGAGAAGGGTATGCACTCGATAAAATCTATTGGGTCGGTCCCACTGCCTCTAGGATCGCCGCAAAAGGCGCTCCATGAGGTTGGTCGGCCGGGCCCAGCGTTATAGCCAGCAATAGCCATGACATAGGAACCGCTGAAGCCGTTCACCAACTGGCCAAGGAAGGTTGAGCCCAGTCGCATATTATAATCCGGGTCATAGAGCTGCTCCGCTGAGAAGCTGACTCCAGTCTTCCGGGCCATTACGGCTGCCGTGCCCGGCATGAGTTGCATCATGCCACGAGCCCCAGCGCCAGAGCGCGCCATAGGGTCGAAGCTGCTTTCTTGTCGGGTAATGCCGAGCACCAAGGCAGGTTCAGCTGCGTCAGCGGCTTCCGGCGGGGTTGTTATCGGGTAGCCCCGTTCTGGCAGGATAAACCCACGCTGTGCGGCGCTGCGAACCACCTTCATCGCCGCTTCTAGGTCGCCATAGCCGCGAACCAGGTCGACAAGGAGCGCCTCTTCCTCCGCAGACGGTAGACTGTCATCCAGGGATAGAACGAAGGTTCTGAAGAGGTCCCTGTAACCGGACTCCATTAAGAGCCGAGCTGCGCGCACGGGTTCTCTAGCTTCAAACCGTGTCCGGTCGGCATTCCGGATCACAGGATCCTTTCCCAGATCAAGCTTGGTTATTCCGATCTTTTCGGCGGCAAGTTGACCATAGAATGTGACCCCATACTTCGCTGCAGCCTCGTAGAAGGGTTGGGCCGCGTCCAGGTCTGCCATGGCTTCGACGGCACGCCCGCGCCAATAGAGTGCCCGTGCCCGGGTAATCGGCGAGGATCCAATTCGGTCAAGAGCCTTGAAATGGCCTTCAGCCAAGGTCGGATTTTGCAATCGTGTTAGGGCGATCCAGCCTGCATAAAATTCAGCCTCGGCAGCATCTGCACCTGAGGTAAGCCCTGAATTTGCCGCTACGGTATAAGCACCTTGGTAGTCGCCGGTCCTGAGGGCGGAAAGGGTGAGCTGGTAACGCTCGTCCCAGATCCGAGTTGCCATTTCCGGGTTCAAAGCCTCCGGAGCCAGACCGGCGAGGTCGAGTCGCGCCTGGGCGTCTTGGCCCCGACGACGGTTATAGGCAGCCCGTTCAAAACGTAATCCAGGATCTTGGGAGAGTTCGGGGGAAACAGAGGCATCAAGGCTCATGGCATCAATGCTCCCCTGTCTTAGGGCCAAACGAGCCCTTGCCAGGGCTTGCTGATCTTCGGGCAGGAGGGGGATTATATCGCGCGCTGCGTTGCTTTGGGGGCCATACAGTAAGATCTGCGCACGTTGAATATGGTCGTCCTGTCGAAGAGACTCCCCGAACCGGGACAGGATCTGGCGCTGCAGATCGGCATCAAAGGTCCGCGTGCGCCAAGCTTGCCGGATGCGGGCATTTGCCTCCGCCCCTTGCCCTGATGCCTGCTCTGCGCCCGCCAAGGCAAAGACGCCCTCGATCGTGCTTGGCTCACCGCCGCCGAACCAAGTGATGATTTGCTGAGCTGTTAGGCCTGAGGTGTCGAGCTTACGTTCCGCGGCTGTCTGCCGCTTTGTCCCTCTGGCCCAACCTGCGAGGTCGCGTCGGGCCTGGTCGAGTTCGAAGAAGGTGAGCCGTTCGGCGTTCGAATCCACCAGGGTCCACAGAGCAATTTTTCGCGCGAGGGTGTCCGATATTTGGGGCAGGAGTGACCTTGCCGCATCTATACGGCCAGCCTTAGCGCTATCTATGGCCTGCTTTAGGCGTTCGCTGTCTTCGGAGGAAAGACGTACTGCATAGCTGGTGGCAGGAGTCTGGATCAGGTCGGTAGGCGCAACGGCGGGTGTGCCTGGCGTCTGTGCCGGCTGAGCTTCGGCCATGCATGCGAGCAAGGCGATCAGAGCGGAAGACAATAATGCCCGGCTGACTTTGAAGGCCAATCTATATACTCCGGGACCCTAGGCGCGGCGTGCGCCATAAATTACAGACTCAATTGGTTGCGGCATAGGGGGCTCGCGCCATATTGTCCGCCCCAATCTTGAGGTCGCAACATATGACCTCGTCTTCACGGCTTTTTGCAGACCATGTCCGATCCAATTTTCAAGGGCGTTATGCCCGCGCTCGTTACACCTTTCAGAGACGGAAAGGTGGATGAAGACGCATTCATCAAATTGGTGGAACGTCAGGTGATGGGAGGCGTGCATGGGGTGGTTCCAGTCGGCACCACTGGCGAAACCTCAACCCTTAGCCATGACGAGCATCGCCGGGTTGTGGAGCTCTGCGTTCAGACTGTGAAGGGTCGTGTTCCGGTCATTGCCGGTGCGGGGTCAAATTCGACGGCCGAAGCTATCGAGCTTGCGAAACATGGCAAGGCGGTCGGCGCGGACGCAGTGCTAGTCGTGACGCCCTATTACAATCGCCCCAGCCAGGAGGGGCTCTACGCCCACTATGCCGCTATCAATGAGGCGGTGCAGATTCCCATCCTTGTCTACAATGTACCGAGCCGCACGAGCGTCGATATCGCGGACTCGACCCTGGCGCGATTGGCCAAGCTGCCAAACATCGTCGGGATCAAGGATGCTACGGGCGATATGACCCGGGCCACTGTACAGAGGATCACCTGCGGAGACGATTGGGTTATGCTGTCTGGGGATGATCCGACGGCCTTGGGATATATGGCGCACGGTGGGCATGGCTGTATTTCGGTGACGGCTAATGTCGCGCCTGAGCAATGCGCCGCATTCTATAACGCAGCGCTTCAAGGGGACGCCAAGCTGGCGCTCTACTGGCAGGATAGGCTTGTCCGGCTTCACAAGGCGCTATTTACCGACTCGTCTCCGGCACCGACCAAATACGCCCTGTCCGAACTTGGGCTTTGCGAAGATGGCGTTCGTCTGCCGCTCGTCCCGGCCTCGGAGCTATCTAGGTGTGAAGTGAAAGCAGCCTTATTGGAGGCCGGCGTCCTCTGACGCGGAATGTTCTGTGAAGCTCATCGCCGAAAACCGCCGCGCGCGGTACGATTATTTCCTGGAAGAGACCTTTGAAGCTGGGCTCATGCTCACTGGCACAGAGGTTAAGTCGCTCCGCGTCGGCCGAGCCAATATTGCGGAGTCCTACGCCTCCGTTGAAGGGCGAGACATTGTTCTGATCAATTCCGACATCCCGCCCTATGGCCACGCCAATCGCTTCAACCATGAGCCTCGGCGTCATCGAAAGCTCCTGCTGCATCGTAAACAGATTGAGAAGCTAATCGGTGCTGTCCAGCGCGAGGGGCGGACCATAATTCCGACCAAGCTTTACTGGAATGAGAAGGGCCTCGCCAAACTTGAGCTCGCCCTAGCTAAGGGCAAGCAGAACCACGACAAGCGACAGGCCACCGCGGATCGTGATTGGCAGAGAGATAAGGCGCGCCTTTTGCGGGATAGGGGTTGATTTCGAAAGGCGACATTGAGGCGATTGAGCGCGCGACTCTGGCGGGGCTAGGCTGTGATCCGGTAGCTGAGGTTTCTGGTTGGCTCCTCCCAAGGCTTGCAGCACCCATGGGCCGGGCCAAGAGCGCGGTCCCGATCCGCCATGATCTGGACTCCGATCCAGCGACGATCAACCACATCATTTCCGCCTATAGGGAGCATGGCCTCGATCCGATGTTCCGGATGCCAGACGCTAAGGGCCTAAACGTAACCCGCAACCAGCTGGCGGGCATGGGCTTTAGCCCGAGCCTTAAGCCCACCCATGTTATGCTCGCCGACCTGAAGGCCGTCGCGGCCCTAACCCAGGCATTGGCGAATTTCGAGACCGTGGCAGATGCGAATTGGGGCGCGGTCTTTGCTGGGCCCGGGTTTGATCCCGTCGAGGGCAATGCGCGCGTCCGTGTCCTGGCCTCTGCCAAGAACACCCTATTTGGTCGGGTCGACATCGCTGGCCAGGCTGCCGCCATCGGCGTTGGCAATTATAATCATGGCTGGGTGTCAATTCACGGCATGCGCACCGCCCAAGCTGCCCGGGGCAGGGGATATGCCGCCGCCATCCTCGCAGGCCTTGCTAGGATCGGACTTGAGCGGGGTTTAACCCGGGCCGTCTTGCAGGTGGAGGAGGGGAACTGGAGTGCCCTCAACCTCTACCGGCGCGCTGGGTTTCAGACGGCTTGGCGCTACGACTATTGGAAGGCCTAGCCTTTATCACTGGCCTTAGCGGGACCCTGATGAAAGAGCGGGTGGAAGAACACCACCTCATTGGGCGAAGGATTACCTAAGGGGCGGACCATGAAATATTTGGCAGGCTCCCCGGGCGGTGCGAGGTCAGGGCGCACAACGAAGCCGAAGCGCCGGTAATAGATCGGGTTGCCTGTGAGGATGCAGCCAGCCGCCTTTAGGGCGCTCAGCCTTACGAGGCCTGCCTCAATGAGTTGACCCCCTATCCCTTGACCCTGAAGTGCGGGGTCAACCGACACTGGACCCAGGGCGTACCAGCCACGGACCTTGTCGGCAGTGCTGGCCGGCGAAAAGGCGATATGCC
>CAITHQ010000018.1 GCA_903892305.1 uncultured Alphaproteobacteria bacterium | reverse complement strand
CGTGTGCTCTTCCGATCTGTCTGAGATGATCTCATTGAGAAAGGCCGATGAGCCATCCTCGAAGGCCTTGGCGGCACCAGGGCCTGTCACTCTCAAATAGATGAGGTTCAGACGCTCCCAGGTTTCGGTGGTGATTTGATCTCGCACCTGGCGTGCATTTTCCCGAGCGCGGGATAGTGAGGCGGTGATTGACCCGGCGTCTTCGCGATCCAAGGCCAAGGCTCGGGCCATCTGGTAGGGCGTCAGACCTATGCCCGTCTCAGGGTCGCCGACGGCAGCCTGAACAATCGACGCGACCTGAGCTGCGGCATCGGTCCGGTCGAGGGTGGCGTTGAGCATGACGTCCGAAAGCCGGCACATGTGCTCGGCCCGTTCGACATAGCGTCCGATCCAGTAAAGGCTGTCAGCGACCCGGGCGAGCATCATGGCCGGGACTCCTCAGCGCCCAGTATCCAGGTGTCTTTCGAGCCTCCGCCCTGGCTGGAATTGACCACAAGCGAGCCCTTCTTGAGGGCCACCCGCGTGAGAGCACCGGGTGTCACGACGATCTTTTCTCCCGATAGGATGAAGGGGCGCAAGTCCACATGGCGGGCATCGATTGCGCCATCGATAAGGCAAGGGGCTGTCGATAGCTGGATGGTCGGCTGGGCGATGTAGTTCTCGGGATCCGCCTTAATGGCTTCGGAAAAATCCGCCCGTTCCTTTGCGCTGGCATGGGGTCCGATCAGCATGCCATAGCCCCCCGAGGCCCCCACAGCCTTGACCACCAATTTGTCGAGATTGGCCAGAACATGACTGAGCTGGGCCGGCTCGCGGCACAGATAGGTCTCTATATTGGGTAGGATAGCGTCCTCGCCAAGATAGTATTTAATGATTTCAGGAACATAGGCATAGACGGCCTTGTCATCGGCGACACCAGTCCCAGGGGCGTTGCAGATCACCACATTGCCTGCCCGATAGGCATTGAAGAGCCCAGCGACCCCCAGACTCGAATCTCGGCGGAAGGTGAGGGGGTCGATGAAATCGTCGTCCACCCTACGGTAGATCACGTCGATCCGGCGCAGGCCTGTGGTGGTGCGCATATAGACCATGTTGTCGTGGACCACGAGGTCGCGACCCTCCACCAGGGGGGCTCCCATCAGACGCGCCAGATAAGCGTGCTCGTAATAGGCAGAGTTGTAGACCCCAGGAGTCAGCACCACCACCTGGGGGTTGGGCCGCCAGTCCGCCGCCATGCCCTTGAGTGTAGACAGCAGCAGGTCGGGATAGCGATCAATGGCTCTGACGCCCGCAAGTCGGAAGGTTCCCGGGAAGGTGCGCTTTGAGGCTTCGCGGTTGGCCAGCATGTAGGACACGCCTGAGGGTACCCTGAGGTTATCCTCCAGCACGGCAAAGGCACCGTCTGGTTGGCGGATCAGATCGCTGCCACAGACGTTGGCATAGGCCTTGTGAGGGACGTATAGGTTCTGCATTTCCCGACGATAAGAGGGGGCTGACAGAACAAGTTCCCTAGGCACGACCCCGTCCATGAGAATTTGCTGTGCACCGTAAATGTCATCCAGGAACATGTTCAGGGCACGAAGACGCTGGGTCAGCCCGGCTTCAACAACCGCCCATTCTTCGGCAGGAATTATTCTGGGCAAGAGGTCGGTGGGGATAATCCTCTCCGTAGAGCTTTCTCCGCCATAGACCGTGAAGGTGATCCCCTGAAGCAGGAAGAAGCGCTCTAGCGTCCTTTGGCGGTCAGCCAGTTCCTGGTCGCCCAGTGTTGCGACTCTCTGATCCAAGGCCTTGTAATGAGGCCGGACGCGGCCGTCGGCCATTAGCATTTCGTCATAGGGCAGAGGCGTTGAGTCCGCATTTGACCGTCCTGCTATCGCCACCCTGTACCCCACCGTGAATTCGCCTCCCGTTGCTGCGGGGGGACATTAGAAACTGCCTTGTCGCGCGACCGGGAAATTCGTCAAGCCCACAGGTCTAGCTGTCAGGTGCCCATCATTTGGGCAGTGTTATGCCTGAAAGAAAAGCATTTGAGCGCTCACACTCAAGTGACAACCCGCGTCCCGGTGGGTTAAAGCCGGTGTCGGATACTGGAGGGCAGCAGACTTTGGGAAGACGGGCTTTTGCTGTTGCCGCATTGGCGGCTCTCTGCGTGCATCTTGCCGCTGGCGCGGCATGTGCTGCCCAGCCCAAGGCTGCCGTTGAAGGGACCCTCAAGGCGGATTTGAAGGCAAAAATCATCGAAGCCATCGGTGACTCCGATCGTCCGATTACCAGTCGGTTTGAAGCCCGCCGGCGGGCGCGAGAGGCGGCGGACAACGCTGAAGCTGTGCTACGCTCCGAGGGCTATTATGCCGGCGAGGTCGAGCCCACAGTGACCGACAGTGAACCGTCCCAGCCGAGGGTCACGGTGAAGCCTGGGCGCAGGTTTAAGATTGCAGACCCACAAATCAACTGGGTGGAGACCCCGCCAGCCGAGGCGGTTCAGCACGCCGCTGAAGCGGTGATGGGGCTGGCTGATGGTCAGACAGGTCGGGCTGCCGACGTGCTGAGTGCGGAGGGGCGTATTGTGGCCGCTGTGCAGAAACGAGGTTATGCCGATGTCTACGCGGCACCCCGGACCGTTGTGGTCGACCATACAGACCGCTCGGTCCGCCCATACTTTAAGATCGCGGCCGGCGACCTTGTGCATCTTGGCGCGCTGAGCCTGCAAGGCAGCTCAAAAACCGATCCCGCCTGGATTCGAAAACTGGCTCCCTGGTCTCCGGGCGAAGTCTATGATCCCGCCGATGTCGGAGACCTTGAACGCCGATTGCTTGACACAGGGGTCTATGATTCGGTGACAGTCGCGCTTGCACCCCGGGATCAAACCGACGCCGATGGCCTTCGTCCAGTGATCCTCAGCCTCTCTGACCGGGCCGACCGAAGGCTGGAACTAGGTGCCAGTTATTCCACCAGTGAAGGTGCCGGGGGAGACGCCCGCTGGACTCGATACAATCAGTTGCATCGCGGTGACACGACCTCGATCTTTACCCGGGCTTCGACCCTGGACACGCGTATCGGCGTTGATCTCAGCCTGCCCCACTGGCGCAGGGCTCGCCAGACCCTCAAGACCTCGGCCTTCGTTTATCAGCAGTTGACCGCAGCCTTTCAGGAGACGGGCATAGGTGCAAACGCGGATTTGACCCGGAAATTCGAGCGCACCTCCTACATGTCTCTCGGCGCTTCGGTGGACTACAGTCGTACCCGCGCCGTAACCGCCGGCAGTCTGGCGCGATTGGGGAGCTCCCAAATTACCGCTGCCCTGCTGGGCACTTTGTCCTGGGATCAGTCAGATGATCCCTTGGATCCCAAGCGTGGCTGGCGCTTGGAGGTTCGGTTGGAGCCCACCGTAATCAGTGGATCTTCCTCCCTGCCGTACCTGAAGGCCCAGAGTCAGGCTTCCGCATATTTCCCATTTGATCCCAAGGGGCGAACCGTCATTGCCGGGCGATTGAAGGTCGGGTCGATCCTAGGGGGCGCGATCCCGGATGTGCCAGCCTCTCGTCGATTCTATGCCGGGGGCGGGGGCTCTGTGCGGGGCTATACCTATCAGGCTATCGGGCCCCAATACGTGGACAATACGCCTCAGGGCGGTCTTGGCCTTGCTGAGTTTTCAGCTGAACTGCGTCAGAAAATCGGTCCGAATTGGGGGCTTGTCGGCTTCGTCGATGGGGGCTCGATCGGGTCGTCTCAGATACCCGATGGCAAGAACCTCGGCTTTGGGGCCGGGATCGGCATGCGCTATGATCTCGGGTTTGGGCCGATCCGCGTGGACCTCGCCGTTCCGCTCAACCCGCGCTCCAATGATCCCAGTTTCCAAATCTATATGAGCATAGGTCAGAGCTTTTGACCGAGGAAATGCCCGAGCCTGTGCAGTCCCCAGCTAAGCGGCGGAACCGGTTTTCCCTGAGGAGGCTTGGTCTCTGGATAGCGGCCCTAGCGGTGTGCCTGCCTATGCTGGTGGTGTTCAGCGCCGGTTTTGCCATGCGCTCACCCCAGGGCCGTCTACTGATCGAGTCTTGGGTCAGCGGTCTCAGCGTTGGTCGCGTTGGCCATCTGAGGGTGGAGGGCATCGACGGCGATCTGATGCACGACCTCCAAATTCGAAGGCTTGCCCTTGTTGACGCGCGAGGCGTCTGGTTGGAGGTCCGGGCCCTTCGGGTCGGCTGGAGCCCCATGCCGCTCCTGACCCGAAGGCTTCAGGTCAATCAGATGAGCGCCGATCAAGTGACGCTCCTGCGTAGACCAAGCCTTGGCCCTGATACCCCGTCGCAGGGTTTGCCCGTTGATATTCGGATCGACAGGATCAAGGCTCGGATCGAGATGCTGCCGGAGTTCAGCGTAGAGCGAGGCAGTTTCGATCTTGATGGAAAGCTGAATCTTCAAAGGGGCAACAAGGGTTTTGCTGCAAGGCTGAGTGCCGTCAGCCGTATGCATGTCGGCGATCACCTGTCCATGGATGTGGCCTTTCTTAAGGGCAAGCCAATCCTTGTGGTTGCCGACGCTCTGGAAAGTCAGGGCGGCGCCTTGGCCGGTGCCCTTGGCCTGCCTGCCAACCGTCCCTTCCTCCTGCACGCTCGGGCAGGGGGTATTGAAGCCAAGGGTCGACTAAATCTTGTGTTGAACAGTGGCCCAGAGCAGCCCGTCCGGTTCAATGGGGTCTGGACGGCTGCGGGCGGCCAGGGCACTGGGCGCATCTCCCTTTTGGCTTCCAGCCTAACCCGCGACCTTGCCTCCCGGCTTGGCCCTGAGGCCCGTTTGGCGTTTTCGGGACGTCGATCGGGTAAGGATAGGTTCAGCCTCAGGGGCCGTGTCGATCTCGATAATATTGCGCTGCTTGCCGCCTGTGAGGCTTATCTGAATGATCGAAGACTGGGACCAGATGGCCTGGATCTTGTCCTAACCGCGCCGGCCTTGAGTAAGCT
>CAITHQ010000017.1 GCA_903892305.1 uncultured Alphaproteobacteria bacterium | reverse complement strand
TTCAATTGGTCGCTTATCACGGGTAGTCGTGGTCTTGGATCTCCTGAGCGGTCTCCTCTTTGGCTCAATGACTGGGATGCTAACGGGCGTGGCAGTCTCCCTGGGTGTTGGCAGTTCTCCGCTCATGCACGGTCATTTGGCTGCCCCGAGCATTTTCGCGGGAATGTGCATCGCCGCAGGCGTTGGCTTCGTCGGTGGAAGTATTCATGGAATAGCCGTAGCTCTAAACCGGGGTGAGCAGACGGAACCAATCAGGGGACTGGTCTGGGGCTCGGCGCTGGGATTCGTCGCATGCGTCGCACTCTACTGGCTGACGGGCGACACGCTTAGGAGCTTAAGTGTCCTCTTCTGTTTGGCACCCGCATACATGGCAAGTCTGAACCGGTTGTTTCCATACTATATAGCGGAATGTATTTGGCAATCATTAATGTATGCGGTTGAACGGTCTGGAACACCGAGTCTGTCCTTGTCGCCTGTTCTCTGGCAGGACCTCAGCTACTGGCCTTATCCCTTCTTGTTCAACCACCTTGTCGCCGTTGCACGCTACGATCCAGAATATTCGAAGCGCGTGGTTGAGCGGTGCCGACATGTCCGTGGTCAGAGGTCGGTTGCCTACGATACGACCACGACGCTACAAGCTCTGGAAGTTTCCAAACTTCTGGGCGAAGCCAATTTCCATGCTCTCAAGACACGGTCCGGCCTCTGGCTCTCAGCGCCGGACAACTCGGCTGATGTGGAAGCAATTGCCACAATCGCCCAGAGCTGTTACGAGTCTATAAGCTCCCAGGACCGTATGAACCGGCTGCCCGCCCTTCTTCCGGCAGACGCTGCATTGATCAAGATTAGGAATGAGATCGCTGCGGCCCGGGATACCGGAGGTCGGCCTTACCCCCTCATCGGAATGGTCTTCAACGACTATGTCTCTGCTATTGTTACCCTAAAGGTCTCTATCACAGGTGCCTTGACCAGGGATGTGATCAGTCGCAGTCTCTCTCAACTCCCTGTGCCCCCAATCTATTGGGGGCGAGTTTCCCGCCCTATTATCGTTCTGACCGTCAGTGCCGCCACCCTCCTGGTATTCTTAAGCATCAAGTTCAAACCTGACCTGAGTCTTGGTTACTCTAGCCTGACGAGCTTGGTGCCAGTTTTGACTTTTGTCCTGACCTATAGGGCCCTCAAGTTCTCCGAGAGGAATATTGTACTCACTGAGACAGGCCAAATTGCCGAGCGCCTTACTAAGGCCCTAGACCTGTTGGCCCGGCCGAACCCCACGCCGGCCGCCAGCAGCGGAGCGATATATGCCTTGGAGCGAATCGCAATCGACTCGGCGCGCGATCACCATTACGTGATTGAAATCCTTGTGGCATTCGCGCGGCGGAGCGCATCCATGCCGGATTCGCCAAGAACGGGAGAGCAAGAAGTGCCACCCGACGTTGAGATGGCACTTCGGGCGATTGGAAGACGCGATTCGTCTCGGGAAAGGGTTCGCCCGGTCGAACTGGACTTCCGCGACCTGATGCTAAACAATGTCCGTCTTCCAGGTGCCCTGCTTGCTGGGGCAAATTTTGGCGGCTCCAGCCTCAAGAACGCCAATTTCACATATGCAGACCTGAAGGGGTGCAATTTTTACGGCTGCGACG
>CAITHQ010000016.1 GCA_903892305.1 uncultured Alphaproteobacteria bacterium | reverse complement strand
TCATGACGCAATCGGTGGGCGTGCCTGTGGTCGAAAATCGTCGGTCGGACATTTGGCGTACCCGGATAGGCTCATCCAAGGTTAGGGATCGGCTGGCCCCAGATTGCTCGTATTCTGGAGCGCAGACCCAAATATCATCGGAAAGGACTCGGGCAATCCGCTCGAGGGCCTCAAGGCCTTCGGCATGAATCCCGTCGTCATTGGTCAGAAGTAACCTCACCCTTCACCGCCGATATGGGTCAGCCCAGGAAGGTAGGGATGCAAGGCCTGAGGAATAGCGATCCGGCCCATTTCATCCTGATAGTTTTCCATGATGGCCACGAGGGTGCGACCGACAGCGAGCCCAGATCCGTTCAGGGTGTGCACATAGCGTGTACCCTTCTCTCCGGCCTTCTTGGTTCGAGCATCCATGCGGCGCGCCTGGAAATCTCCGCAGTTCGAGCAGGAGCTTATCTCACGATACTGGCCCTGCGAGGGGATCCAGACCTCCAGGTCATATGTGCGGCGGGCCCCAAAACCCATATCGCCTGTGCAGAGCAGCATGGTGCGGAAAGGCAGTTCCAAAGCCTTCAGAACCGACTCTGCGCAGGCAACCATGCGCTCATGCTCGGCATCGCTTTGGTCTGGGGTCGTGATGGAGACCAGCTCGACCTTATAGAACTGGTGCTGACGGATCATGCCGCGAGTATCCCGTCCCGAAGCGCCAGCCTCAGACCGAAAACACGGCGTAAGCGCCGTGACCCGCATGGGCAGCTCCTCTTCAGCGACGATTTGCCCCATGACCAAGCTGGTCAGAGGAACTTCCGCCGTGGGGATCAGCCAGCGCCCATCCGTCGTCTGAAACAGATCGTCGGCAAACTTGGGCAGCTTGTCGGTTCCGTAGGCCGCGGCATCATTCACAAGAAGAGGTGGTGAGACCTCTAGATAGCCGTTCTGCTGGGTCTGCAAGTCGAGCATGAACTGGCCAAGGGCCCGTTCCAAGCGCGCCAGCTGGCCCTGTATCACTGTGAAACGGGCACCGCTCATCCGCGCGGCCGCTTCAAAATCCAGCATTCCAAGGCCTTCGCCCAATTCTACATGGTCTTTTGGATTCGCCACATGATTGGGCTCACCCCAGCGGCGCACCTCGACATTTCCATGCTCGTCAGCACCCTGCGGCACGTCCGCCGCAGGAATGTTTGGCAAAGATGCCAGAAGGTCCTGAAGGTCTGAGCTGAACCCGCGCTCTGCATCGCCTTGGATGACGAGATCAGACTTCAATGCTTCGACGTCGGCCATCAACTGGCTGGCCAGAGCCTCGTCCTTTTGGGCCTTAGCTTGGCCTATGCGTTTGGAGAGATCATTGCGCTTAGATTGGGTGGTCTCTGCCGCGAGCTTGGCTGCGCGGACCTTACCATCAAGATCAATTGCCTGAGCCGCCGCCCCGGATCGCCCCTTCGCAGCCCAGGCTTTCTCGTAGAGCTCGGGTGTTTCGCGAAGGGCTCGAATATCGTGCATTGGGGGCCGCCGTTAACAATTGGCCCCTGTCTAGTCCGCGTCGCGTGAGGCGCCTAGACCGGAACGATATCCGATGCACTGTCTTCGCGCTTGCGACGCAATTCGATGAGCTTCACGCACCAGATTGAAATCTCGTAGAGCAGGATGATCGGCATGGCCAAGAGGGTCTGACTAATGGGGTCGGGTGGCGTGACCACGGCCGCGACGATGAATATCCCGACTATCGCGTACCGCCGCCCCTCTTTGAGCAGGTCGGAACTGACGATACCCGCCATGCCCAGCAGGGTCAGCACGACGGGCAACTGAAAACAGAGACCAAAAGCCAGCAGGAGCGTCGTCACCAGGGTCAAATAGTCAGAGACCTTAGGCAGCAATTCGACGGAAATCGCCCCCATTCCCGTGATCTGCTGGCTCAATGAAAACCAAAGGACGAAGGGCAGAATCAAAAAATAGACCAGCGCAGCCCCCATGCAAAACAGGGTCGGCGAGGCTATGAGGAAAGGCAGAAAGGCCTTTCGCTCCTGCTTGTAGAGCCCGGGTGCCACAAAGCCGTAAACCTGGGCCGCGAGAACGGGGAAGGTCACCACCACCGCCCCAAACCCCGACAGCTTCAGCTTGGTAAAAAAGAATTCCAGGGGTGCTGTGAAGATGAGTTTCAGGTTCTGGCCAGCGACATTTGGTACTTCCTTTAGTCCGATCAGGGCGAGCAAGAGATCGAAGGGACCACCTGACGCCTTGTGATTGGGCGGGGTCGGTTGCAGGTGCAGGAACTGCAGAATACCGTCTACAAAGCCAATGTGAGGGCCCTGGGCTTCGGCCAGCTTTTGGGCCGCTAGGATCTGCGCGGCCACCTCGTAGGGATGAAGCAGGAGGGTGTATATCTGGGTGGAAAGAGCAAAACACAGCACAAAGCCTGCCGCCAGGGCCATAACGCAAACAAAGAGGCGTTGGCGCAGCTCGATCAAGTGATCCAGCAAAGGTGCGCGGGACGCTTCGATATCATCATCCTGGGCGTCGCTCACGAAGCAGATCCAGATTTTGGCTTACGTTTTGCGCGGGGTTTGAGCGGGGCATCGGCGGCAACTGGTTCTGCTGGTGCTTTTCGCTTCCGGGGCGGCTTTGCCGGCAGGGGTGCAACCTCCACCGTCATGGGCTCTGCTGCCGATACGATCTGATGGCTCATGGGGGGATGGAATTGGACCCCACCCGCTTGAAGACTATCGCCGATTTCATTGAAGATCTGACTGACATCGCCCACCGAGTCATGCTGGGCCTGATCGAAAACTTGGCCCTTGCGCATGGCCTCGACCTCAGCGCGCAGTTCATCTAGCTCAGATTGGCGGGCCATTTCGTCAAAGCTGGCGCGAAACTCCGCCGCCATGCCCCGCAGCTTGCCAACAAATTGCCCGACGACCCGCAACATTTTAGGCAGGTCTTTTGGCCCCACCACAAGCAGGGCGACGACGGCGATCACGAGGTATTCAAGCCCACCGACGTCGGGAAGCATGCCCAGGTCCTACAGGTGCGCCTCGCCAACATGGCGAGGGAAAACAGAAATCAGCTGCGAGCTTCGTCTTTTTTGGCTTCCACCGCCGCGGACTCCGTTGGTGCCGGCTCGTCCTTCAGACCGTCCCGGAAGGCCTTAATGCCTTTGGCTGCGTCGCCCATGACCCCAGACAGCTTGCCCTTGCCACCAAAGAACAGCAGAGCGACCACAGCCACCAGCAGCCAGTGAATAGGTTGAAAAGCGCCCATAATTTGAACTCCTAATCGCGCACCGCTGCGCGAGCCGTACCTGCATATAGTCCCTTGCACCCGGCTGCGCCAAGCGGCCGTCGGTGTTTAGTTGAGGCTAGCGTCTTCTGCGAGGAAATCCGTATGGAATTCAGGCACCACCCCATCGTCGTCTAAGGGATCTTCGTCCGTCACCTCGCCCATGGGGTTGGGAACTGAGAAATCTGCCGGTATGTCGAGGCTGAGCAAGCCTGCGGCCTTCATCTCAGCCATGCCGGGCAGGTCGGCCAGGCTACCCAGACCATAATGCTCCAGAAAAATATCCGTCGTCCCAAAAGTCACGGGGCGACCCGGGGTCCGACGTCGTCCGCGCATGCGCACAAGACCAAGTTCCAGTAGGACGTCCAGGGTGCCCCGACTGGCCTGGACCCCACGCACGGCTTCGATTTCTGCGCGGGTCACTGGCTGGTGATAGGCGATGATGGCAAGGGTCTCCTGGGCAGCTTTTGACAGACGGCGGGGCTCGTCGCGCTCTTCGGTCATCAGGAAGGCGAGATCTTTTGCTGTCTGGAATCGCCAGCGGTCAGCAACGCAGGCCAATTCGACACCCCGACCCGCATAACGCATCGCCAAGGCCGCGACGCCAGCTTCCACATCAGACTTTTCCGGCAGGCGCTTGGCTAGGTCATCCAGGCTCAAGGGACCGGCCGCTGCGAACAGCAGGGCTTCGATCCGCCGCTCGGTATCGGCTGGGTCGGGCGGTGATACTTCGTCGTTCTCGATATCGTTCTCGATCATGCCAGGCTCACTCGACGGGCGCGCAGATAGATTTCAGCAAAGGCCTCAAGCTGGCGGGCTTCCATTGCGCCTTCCTTGACCAATTCCAGGCCAGCCGACAGGGTCGAGGCGACGAAAGACGCTCGGCTTGGTCCCTCTCCTCGATCCGACGCCGCAGGAGCCAGCCCCTCCAGGGCGGTCCACCGGGACATATCTGGCAACAGGTCGCGCAATCGCTCGCGGGCGGCCTCAAGGGGATAGGCCTGGGGTGGCGTAGGGCGATAGGTCCGAACCTGCTCCTTTCGCCGCTGAGCGATATAGGCGCTCATCAGGCTATAGAGATCGCCCTCCAGCCGGGTGGATGGGATAATGACAATGGCTTGGGGATCGCCGCGCATGAAGACATCGCGGCCCAACTGGGGGCCATCTTTCAGAGTCTCAGCTGCCTTACGCATGGCGTCTAGCTTGGCCAGCTGGAAGGCCAATTGCGCTGCTAGTTCCTCAGCCTCAGGCTCTTCGACCTTTGGGCGCTCAGGCTTGGGCAATAGCAATCGGGACTTCAGGTAGGCCAGCCATGCGGCCATCACCAGATAGTCGGCAGCGAGACTAAATCTTTGGGCGCTCAACTTTTGCACGAAGGCCAGATATTGCTCCGCAAGCTTGGTCACCGACAGCTTGAGCAGATCAACTTTCTGGCTGCGGGCCAGGGCCAAAAGCACATGAAGCGGACCTTCATATCCGTCCAGATCAATGATCAAGGACTCGCCATCTTCAGCTGCGTTGCGGGCAGCGGTGAAGTCCAGATTTGGCTGAAACTGGCCTAGGCCCATTGGCCGTCAAAGGCCGCATCGAAGCGCGCCCTTCCCTCTTCGAGATCAAACGGTTCGCGGGCGCGCGTCAAACGCCCCAGGGCAGACTTGGCCCTCTGAGCGGCTCGTCCCGCAAGCATCTTGGTGCCCGCAATCACGCCTTTCATCTCCGCCATATCGCCATTGCAATGCAGGACCACATCACACCCTGCAGCGAGGCTCGCCCGCGCCCTTTGGGTGAAATCTCCGGTCAAGGCCTTCATGGAAAGATCGTCGCTCATCAACAGACCATCAAAACCGATGGCACCCCGAATGACCGTTTGAATGGCCTTGCGAGAGGCTGTCACCGGTCGCTTAGGGTCAATCGCCGTGAAAATGACGTGGGCTGTCATCGCCATGGGCATGTCAGACATCACCCGAAAGGGTGCGAAATCCCAGGCGTCCAGCTCATCGTAGGCAGCTTCGACAATGGGAAGATCCAAATGGCTGTCGGCCCTGGCCCGCCCATGGCCAGGTATGTGTTTAATGACTGGAAGAACGCCACCTGCGATCAGCCCTTCGCAGGCCGCACGGCCCAGAGCCGCTACATCTTCCGGCTTGGCCGCATAGGCCCGATCGCCAATGACGTCATGAGCACCTGGGATAGGGACGTCAAGAACGGGTAGGCAATCGACATTGATCCCCAGGGCTGACAGATCGTCAGCCAAAAGCCGTCCCCCTAGCCGAGTAATCTCTCGGCGAAGCAGAGGATCATTGGCTGGCAGGTCCCCATAGGCCCGCCCCGGTGGATAACGCCGCCAGTGCGGCGGCCCAAGGCGGGCAACGCGTCCGCCCTCCTGGTCTATAAGGATCGGGGCATCAGAGCGACCTAGGGTTTCTCGCAAGGCTGCCGTCAGCGCCCGTACCTGATCAGGCGTGTCGACATTCCGCTTGAAGAGGATAAATCCCCAAGGCCGAACCTCCCGGAAGAAGGCGACTTCTTCCAGGGTAAGGGTCAGCCCTTTGCACCCCAATATGGCGGCGTGAACGCTCACTTCACAAAGCAGTTCTTACCGGCGGCCTTGAGTTGATTGCAGAACGCTGTCGCCGCGTCCCGACTGGCAAACCCGGTAACCGTGGTCCGATAGAGCGTCGCACCGCCCTTATCGACGGCCTCCACCTTCTTACCCTTGCCGACCGTGGCCCCTGGCGCAATCTTTGCCGCGTCATTCCAGCCCTTGTCGGCCAGGGCCTGGGAAGAAAACGCCCCGATCTGGACCGAAGCAACCCCCGTGGATGCCGCTGGAGCAGACGTCTTTGGCTCAACCTTGGTTGCTGCTGGTTTTACGACTTTTGCGGGCGCGACGTCTAAAGTTGGCTTTGCAGGAGCCAAGGTCGGCCTGGCCGCAGCAGCAGACGGCTTTTGAACCGGGGCCTGGACCTCGACCGGTGCCGGCTTTGGCTTGGTCTGACTCAGCACCACCACCGGGACAGACTTTGGCACAACCTGTTTCACGACAGGCGGGGTCGCCCCAACCGAAGGTTTGAAAGCCGGAGGCGCGCCAGATGCAGGCAGGGCTGAAACAGGTGCCTGAGGCTGAACGGGTGCTGGTGCTGGAACCAAGTCCGCGCGCGCCTGCGGACGTTCAGGGGGTGGCGTAAAGTTAGGCGCAGCGGGCAGAGCCTGGCCTTCGGCCTGCTGGTAGATTTGCAATCCGCGCGCCGGGTCTTCCGGTTGGTCTTCAGCCGGTGGTGCGACCTTCATAGACTCAACAGGCTTGCCCACCATCGGCGGTTGGCCAGAGATATGACCGAACCCAGAGCGCAGAATGACCACAATGCCAACGACCAAGAGAAACAGGATCCCTGCGCTGACAAAAAGCATCATCGGCATGGGCGCCCGGCCGCGCACAGGACGCCGAGCATCAAAGGTCAAAGGTTCTTCCGTAGGAGGCAGGTAGGCACCGCGGTCAGAATTGGGCATGGACGGCTCCGAAGTCACTGACCATGCGAATCACAAACCCGCACAGCTTTGCGTGACTTTACCTTCCCTCAAGGCACCTTCGCACCCTCCTATGGGATTAGTTCCACACATCTAGCTGGAATAACTTGCGGTGTTCCTCGATGGCGAAGCGGTCGGTCATGCCCGCGATGTAGTCACAGACCAAACGACCCCGCCCCGCGGGATCCCGGTTCTGAGCCCTGGCAAACCACTCGGTGGGCATGACATCGGGCTCAGCCATGAACAGCTGAAACATCTCGGCCAGAATGCGACGGGCCTGACTACGGGTCCGATTAACCCGCCAGTGGCGGTACATCCGGCTATGCAGGAACTCGCGAAGAGCGCCCAGGTCCTCTAGCATGTCCCTCGAAAAACCTACGATCGCATGATCCAGGCCTCGCACAGCCTCGGCGGAGTCGACCTTGGCCTCTATGACCCTTCGGCCCGTCTCAGCGATCACGTCATCGGCCATGGCACCGATCATCCGCCGCACGGCTTCCATGCGGACGATATTGGGATCAAGGTCCGGAAACTCCTGGAATACGCCGTGCAGGATCGGCCCGATGAGGGGCACATCCAACAGCTCCTTCAGGTGGAAAATGCCCGCGGCGACGCCATCGTCCACGTCGTGATTGTTGTAGGCGATATCATCGGCCAGAGCTGCGGTTTGCGCTTCGGCAGAGGCCCAGCCGCCGAGGGCTAGGTCATAGCCCTTATCAAAGTCGACAACCGCCTTCCAGGACGGCTTAGACAACTTATCGGTCACCGGCCCATTATGCTTGATAATGCCTTCAAGGGTTTCCCATGTCAGGTTCATCCCATCCCAGCGGGGATAGCGGCGCTCGAGTTTGGTCACCACCCGGAAGGTCTGAACATTATGATCGAAGCCTCCAAAGGCCTCCATCTGGGTATCTAGTTCATCTTCCCCGGCATGGCCGAATGGGGGATGGCCCAGGTCGTGGGCTAGGGCGATGGTTTCAGCAAGGTCGGCTTCCAGCCCCATGGCCGTCGCCAAGGTCCTCGCCACCTGGGCCACTTCCAAGGAATGAGTCAGGCGGGTCCGGTAATGGTCACCTTCATGGGCGACAAAGACTTGGGTCTTTTCCTTCAGCCTCCGAAAGGCGGTCGAATGGATAATGCGGTCGCGATCACGGGCAAAGGGCGTGCGGGTCCGGCTTTCGGGCTCGGCGATCCTTCGGCCCCTGGACTGGGCAGCATCTTCAGCGAACGGGGCGCGGGGCGTGATCATTCAATCCTGCACAAATGAAATTGACCCCTTGGATAGGTCTACACAGGTACTCATATAGGCTATAGGTGAAAATATCGAAGCCATGACCCAACCAGAACTTACCCTTTCCCCCGCCGCAGCCAAGCGGATCGCCACCATCGGTGCTACCGAAGGACGCGCGCTCATGCTCCGCGTCGCTGTGGAAGGCGGCGGCTGTTCAGGCTTTCAGTACCAGTTCGATCTGGTCGACAGTGCCAATGACGATGACATCCGTGTCGAATGCGACGGGTCCGCCGCCCTGGTGGACGAAATGAGCCTCGTCCTGCTCAAGGGCTCCGAAATCGACTTCGTTGATGAACTGGCTGGGGCGGAATTCCGGGTCCGCAATCCCAACGCCAAGTCCAGCTGTGGCTGCGGCGTGAGTTTCTCGATCTAGACTTGCCACCCTGGGCAAGGGGTCGATTAAGACCTTAAGGCTTCAAACCACCGGCCGAGCATCTGCGCTTCCAAGGCCAGCCGCGCCGTGCGCTCTGCGGCCTCCTCGTCAATGCCCCACTTCTCCTCTTGGAAGGCTTCGTCGACGCGGCTGAGGGCATAGGCCGCTTCGCCAGACATCCACCCCTTTGCCAAGGCCAGGGTCAGGATCGCAGACCCAAACAGGGGCGCACCGAAGGCCAGGCCAGCTAAGCCGAAATCATTGTGCTCCATGGCCAAGGCCTTTACCCCCGCCAGGGTGGATTCTGGCTGGGCCTGGTGGCGAATGCCAGCGGCGCGGACAAAGGCGAGGCCAAGCTCGGCTTCGGCGCGAATCAGGACCGGCTCCCAGGCTTCAGTCTGGCGGGCCACGAGGGCGCTGGGTGCCTCGGCGAAATAGCAGATCAGGTCAGATCCAGCATAGTCGGCAAACTGCTGGGCAACCTGATCCCGCACTGGCGGTATGGCCTCGATCGCCGTGAAGCCCAGGCGGCTGGCGTTCATGCCTGCAAGCTCGATGAACTCCCCCTGCCTAGCCCATTCTTCCGCCATCATCTGCGCAAGGGCTTCCGTGGGCGCAGTCAGCTTGGCGCCCTTGGACGAACGGGGACTACGGCCGTCCAGTAGGACCTGATAGCCGACCTCGCCCGCTTCAATGGACACAGCTGAATAGAATCGCTTTGGCTTTTCCCCAGGTTCGTGAAATCCTCTTTGCGCCACGCGACATCCTCCGATCCGACAAAATCTGGACCCATTGCGATGGGAATGAAGGTTCAGCGCGATTTAGGCAAGGAGCCAACCATGGCCGACAAAGACCTTGAAGCCGCAATAGCCCTGACGAGGTTCGGACTGGGTGCGCGCCCAGGCGAAATGGCGCACGTGCGGTCCAATCCAAAGGCTTGGCTGCTGGATCAGATCCGCAAGGAAGGTGCCGATCAGCCCCAGGCAAATCCCGCGACGACACAGCAGCGCATTGCCGAGTTCCGAAACTACGGTGAAGCCAAGAAACAGGCGAAGGATGCCAAGGCTAATGGCGAAACCCCTGCTGAGTACGACCCGGTCAAGATGGCCCAAAAGCAGCTTCGGGAAGAGACCGGCGGCGACTTTGCTGCAAGGGCACAGCTGGGTGCCAGCACGGATGCTGGATTTCGCGAGAGATGGACCCTGTTTTGGGCAAACCATTTTACGGTCAGCGCCACAAAGCTAGCCACGGCGACGGTTGTCGGTCCATTCGAGCAAGAGGCTATCCGCCCTCACGTCTTCGGCCCGTTCGCGACACTCTTGGGGGCTGCAGAGACGCACCCGGCCATGCTCCTTTATCTGGATCAAGCCCAGTCCATTGGTCCCGACAGTCCAGCCGCCAACTTCCTGCGCCGACCACCGGGCATGGGCGTTGGCCAAATTGATCTGCCAAAGCGGGCGCGCGGCGTCGGCCTGAACGAAAACCTCGCCCGCGAGATACTCGAATTGCACACAGTGGGGGTAAATGGCGGATATTCTCAGGCCGATGTGACCGAATTTGCTCGCGCCATGACAGGCCTCTCCGTGGGCGGGCTTCGGGAAGGCGCGGCCACCATCGGCGCGTCGGTGTTCCGTCCGCAGACACATGAGCCCGGCAGCCGGACAGTGATGGGCACACGCTATCCCTCAGGCGGTAAAGAACAGGCCGGTGCCATCCTCGCTGACCTTGCAGCTAAGCCGCAGACCGCCCGATTCATTTGCGGCAAGATCGCTCGACACTTTATCGCTGATGATCCGCCGCAAGACCTCATCGAGCGCCTAACCCAGGCGTGGATGTCCACGAATGGAGATCTGGGCAAGGTAGCTGCGACGCTTGTCTCAGCGCCTGAAGCCTGGGATCGGCGACCCGCAAAGTTCAAAACGCCCTATGAATTTCTAATCTCCAGCTGGCGCGCGGCAGGGGGCAGTCCCAAGGACATCACCGTCCTGGCGCCGACCTTGACCGCCCTGGGACAGAAACCGTTTTCGCCTCCCTCCCCTAAGGGATGGCCAGATGACACAATGTCCTGGGCGGCACCCGACACGATCGTCAAACGTATGGCCTGGGCTCAAAAGTTCGCAGACCGCGCCACAGCAGACCGCGACCCTAAGATTCTCGCGGCAGACGCCCTGGGCGCACAACTGCAGCCCGCAACGGCCACCATGATCGCCCGCGCAGAAAGCCGTCCCGAGGGACTGGCCATACTGCTGATGAGTCCGGAGTTTCAACGTCGATGAACGCTCTCACACGTCGGCAAGCCCTGACCTCCGCCGCCGCCTTTGGCCTATCCCTGAACCTTCTGGCCAAGACCGCCTATGCGGCGACCTCCAGTCGGAAGCTGGTGTTTATCAACTGCAGGGGTGCCATGGACGGGCTATCTGTCTCACCGCCGATTGGTGACGCGGACTATTCAGCCCTTCGTGGTGGGCTAGCCATCACAGATAACGCCTTGAAGCTAGATAGCCACTTCGGCCTGCACCCAGCCCTGGCCTCTGTCTATACCCTAGCCCAGGCAGGTCAGGTACGGATCGCCCCGGCCATTGCAACCCCGGACCGGGCGAGATCGCACTTCGAAGCCCAGGACGTGCTCGAAAGTGGTGCGGGAGCCGTCTACGGCGCAACCTCCGGCTGGCTCAATCGCGCCGTCGGTGCCCTCCAGAGCCAAGGCAAATTCAGCGCTCTTTCGATTGGAGCAACTGCCCCACTGATCATGAGGGGACCGGCTACTGTCTCATCTTGGTCGCCAGGTGCCCTAGTCAATCCCCAGGCGCGCCTGCCCAGTCTTTTGATGGATCTGTATCGGGACGATCCCCTGCTTGGTCCAGCCCTGGCCCGGGGGTTGGAAACCGAGACTATGGCGCAGGATGCCATGCGGGAGGATATGACCACCGCACCACCTGCGGACCTGAAGGCTTATGCCAAACAAGGCCAGGACGCCGCACGTAAGCTCGGCGACACGGTTGCGGGCTTCATGAAGGAGCCTGGTGGCCCGCAGATCGCCGCCATCAGCCTCGACGGCTTTGATACCCATGCCAATCAGCTCGGTCTCATTGCCGCACGCCTGGGAAATTTAGACGCGGTAATTGACGGTATCCAAAAAGGATTGGGCCGTGAATGGTCCAATACCGTCGTTCTCGTCGCCACAGAGTTTGGTCGAACCGCACGCGCCAATGGCACTGGCGGAACCGACCATGGCACAGCCTCCGCGGCCCTTGTCCTAGGCGGTAGCCTGAAGCGAGGCGGGATCATCGGCGATTGGCCAAGCCTGAAGAGCAGCGCCCTTTTCGAGAACCGCGACCTTGCCCCAACCCTTGACATGCGCGCCTTATTCAAAGGCGTTCTGGCAGATCACATGGGGCTGGACCGCAAGGTCCTCGATACGTCGGTTTTCCCCGATAGCGCATCCGTTGCGCCGGTTTCTAGCCTCGTCTAGCGCTTGCGCTTGCCGAAGGGATCGGGGTCGGCCTCGTGCTGATCAAAGCCGAACTTGGCGAAACCGGCCTTCATCTCTGGGCTAATCGGGGCCTCAAGGACCAATGTGCCGCGAGAGGGATGCGGAAGGCTCAAGCGGCGGGCGTGCAGCTGTAACTTCAACGGCCCTGAGAGCTCGACGGAGGCAGCGTTTTTATACTTGGGGTCTCCCAGAATGGGGTGGCCCATGGCCAGCATGTGGACCCGCAGCTGGTGCGTCCGGCCGGTATGGGGACGCAGGGCCATCCAGGCGACCCGCGCGCCCGCCCGCGAGATCATGGTGAACTCGGTCTCGGCGGCCTCTGCCCCGGGCTCCTTGGGCTCAGCGGGCACGACCATTTCGCGGTCTCCGACACCCTTTTTGATCAGAGGCATGGATAGGATGCCGTCCTGCGGCCGGGGATGACCCATGACCAGGGCCCAGTAGGTCTTCTGCGCCTTACGTCGGGCAAAGGCACCGGCCAGCTTGGCCGCCGCTCCTGGGGACTTGCCCAGCACCAGCACCCCTGAGGTGTCGCGGTCTAGCCTGTGAACGAGCCGGGGTCGGTCCAGGCCCTCCCCCCAGGCACTGAGCAGGCGATCGATATGATGCTTGGTCTTGGTACCGCCCTGCACGGCCAGGCCAGCCGGCTTGTTAAGCACCAGAACCTCTTCGTCCTCGAACAGCACGAGGCTCTTGGCAAAGGCCGTATCGCGGGAATCCAACTGCTTATCCCGCTCGCCTGGAGCCGGTGCCTCTGGCAGAGGCGGTACGCGGATCTGAGCCCCAGCTGACAGGCGCGTGTCAGGCTTGGCGCGGGCACCATCGACGCGGATCTGGCCTGAGCGGGCCAGTTTCTGGATCTGAATATGATTGAGGTGCGGCCAGCGGCGCTTGAACCAGCGGTCCAGACGCACGCCATCTTCGCCAGCATCAACATGCAGGGTGCGGACTTCCTTCATGCGAACACCCGTCTGGCCAGGATTAGCCCGGCAAAGACAGCCAGCACCGCCAGGACAACCGAGCTCACCGCATATCCGGCCGCTGCGCCAAAGGCCTTGCGCTCAATCATCAGGGCCGTTTCCAGGGAATAGGCGGAGAAGGTCGTAAAGCCACCCAGCACACCAACCTGCAGGAGAAGGCGCAGCCGCTCCTGATCAGCACCCCCTCTGTGAGCGAGATAACCTGCCAATAGGCCAATCAAACAGCCACCGATCAGATTGGCAGCGAAGGTACCGTAGGGCCAGCCGGGTCCGAACCAACGCAGGGTCTGTCCGCCCAAGGCATAACGCGCCATAGAGCCGACCGCCCCACCCAGGGCCACTAGAAAAAGCTTATTCATGCGCCCTTATGCGCCCGACTGCGCATCAGATCAAAGGGGCCTAGGCGAGAGACAAGGCTTTGAGGATTTCTGCCATGTCCGGCGGGGTCGGTGCCTCAATGCGCTGGCTGCCGCCATTGGGGTGGGGAAACCGCAAGGCGGCGGCATGCAGCATCAGCCGCGGCACAGGCATGCCGTCTACCGCGAGGGCACCGCCATATCGCGCGTCCCCAGCAATAGGTCGACCGATAGAGGCCAGGTGAACCCGAAGCTGGTGCATCCGCCCGGTCTGAGGGGCGAGGTCTAAGAGGGCGCAAGTGTCGGTGGCGGCCAGGGTGCGGTAGCGGGTCTCGGCGGTCTCGGCGTCCGGATGGTCAGGGGCACATATCCGCATATAGGCCTCTCGCCCCGCCTCATCCCGGCGCAGGGGCTCGGTGATCATGCCTTCGCGGGGAACCGGCGCGCCGGGAGTGACAATGGCGCGATAGGTCTTGGAAAACTTGCGCGCCATCATGGCCTTACCGAGGAAACCTGCAGCAGGCTTGGTCTTAGCCGTAAGGATGACACCGGAGGTGTCGCGGTCGAGGCGATGGATCAGTCGAGGCCTAGCCTTGCCCGGCTTAGCGAAGGCCCAGATCAGTTCATCGAGCGTATGTACCTGACCGCGTCCGCCCTGGCTGGACAGGCCCGCAGGCTTATTGAGGGCCAGAATGTCAGCGTCCTCATAGATGACGAGGCTGCGAACAAACGCGATTTCATCAGGGGTAAGGACGATCATTTTGAGTCCCTACGGGTCTGGGCCCAGCGATCCAAGCGCTCCTTGATCCGCCCTTCAACGCCCTCGCCTTTGGG
>CAITHQ010000015.1 GCA_903892305.1 uncultured Alphaproteobacteria bacterium | reverse complement strand
GCCTCAAGCTCAAAGGCCGGAAGATCGGGGGTCTGACGCAAGCCGCGCCAGAGGGTCGGGATCGTCCATTGGAAGGCCATCCATCGCACAGCGGCCCGGGGCACGAGGCGGTGGGTGAGAAAAATATCTGGCCTGAATTGGGCCAAGACCTCAGCAGTAAGACCAAAATCATCAAGCTCAGTGTGGCACTCGGTCCAAAGACGATCTAGCCGGGCGAGGTCGGGCAGGTAGGCCAAGCCCTGATCTTGGGCCGGACCCCTCAGCCATTCCGGAAAGGCCTCGCCATAGGCGACTAAGGGCGCGTGCCTCGGGGGATGGGTCTCGCAAAAGGCACGGGCAGCCTGCTCGATCCAGGCTTCGCCCACCACGGCGGTCACCGCCGGGAACTGGGCGATGACCGCGTCAATCAAGCCCTTGGCGACGGTATTGCGATAGACCTGCAGGCCATTTTGGTCGCTGGCCGCATTCACGAGCCAGGGACTTAAAGCTTGATCTTCCCCTGCGAGGGCGCGCTCGAAGGCCGCATGAAAAGCCTCAGGCATGGGCAAGGGCGGGGCGAGAGGTCAGTATGTCGTGGGCTCGGTTTCGTTCGGCCATCAACTCGGCGAAGGGCGGAAGGTTCTCGTCCCTTTCGATCAGGGTTGGGCGCGATCCAATGCGAGCAATGAGGCGCTCATAAAGCGCCCAGACCTCTGGAGAGATGGGCGCGCCATGGGTGTCGATCAGCAATTTGTCGCCCTGAGAAGGGTCGGGAGTGTGTCCGGCAAGGTGTATCTCGCCGATCGCCGCCGCCGGAATGGCATCGAGATAGGCGTTGCCATCAAAGCCGAGATTGTTGGCGCTGACCTGGACATTATTGACGTCCACCAGAAGGCCACAGCCGGTTTTAACGACTAAGGAGGACAGGAACTCGACCTCGCTAAAGTCGTGGCCCTTGAGGGATATGTAGAGCGACGGATTCTCGATCAGGACCTGACGCCCAAGCGCAGTTTGCATGCGGTCTATATTGTCAGCGATTGCCGCCAAGGCCTGACGGTTCCGTGGAAATGGCAGTAGGTCGGGGTGATAGACCCCCCGCCGTTTGGACCAGGCAAGATGCTCTGAGACGACAAAGGGCTCGAACCGGTCGACTAGGCGTTTCAGCGCCGCCAAATGATCCTCATCTATCGGCTCATCGGCGGCCAGGGACATACCGACGCCATGCAGGGACAGGGGCTTGTCCTGCCGGATCGCCGCAAGCCAGGCCAATCTTGGCCCACCCGCGACCATGTAGGTCTCAGGATGAACCTCGAACCAGAGACCCTCTGAGCGGTCGGCCAGGGCGTCCGCATAGTACTGCGGCTTGAGGCCCAGTCCCGCTGAAGGATCTCTGGTCATAGGTCAGATCCGCAAGGTCAAACCTAGGACTTGGGCGTCAGAGAGCCCATGCCATTCGGGGTCTTGATGGTGACACAGGTGCCCTTGGCGACGTCCTTGAACATCTTGCCGTCATAGTCGACCTTGGAGGTGCCAGCGCAGGTGGTTCCTGCACCTGCCGCGCAATCATTCTGGCCTGCTTTTGCAATGCCATAGCATTTTTCCTGGGGGGCGTGGGTCTTGGCCATGGCCATATCAGCAGCAAGGGCAGCCCCGCCCATCAGGGCCAGTACAGTGGCGGCAGCAGCGGCGTTGGTCAGGGTCTTCATGGATAAAGTCCTCTTTCAGGTTGGGGCGATCCCGAAGGCCTCGGGATCTGAAAAGATATTCGTGTGGTCAAAGGCAAGGTTACGCGCAATCTAAATTTTAGTCTTGGAATTGGCTGCGTAACCCTTCATCTGGACTGTGCGTAATTAACGGGAGACGCGCGCTTGTCCGCGGAGATCGAGGATCGACTCAAGGCCTTGATGGTACGCGGCCAGGCCGGGGAGTCTGCGGCTTGGAACGAGCTGCTGACCCGTTTGAGCAAGCAATTGCGAGGCTATTTCGCACGACGCATGGAACCTGGAAGCGCCGATGTGGAGGATCTTGTGCAAGAGACTCTGATGGCCATTCATCGGCGGCGCATGACCTATGATGCCAACCAGCCCTTTGGCGCCTGGGCCTATGCAGTGGCCCGCTACAAGCTAATTGATCACTGGCGGCGGGGACGGATCCGCAAACACGTGCCCATAGATGACGTCGTCGATTGGTTAGCCGACACATCTACCGCTGAAGAAGGGGCCACCCGCGCCGACCTCGATCGCCTTCTCGCAACCCTTCCGAAACGCCAGAGCCAGCTTATTCGCGACGTGAAGCTTTCAGGCCTCAGTCTCGCCGAGGCCGGGGCCAAGGCGGGCATGACCGAAGGGGCCGCCAAGGTCGCTTTGCACAGGGCGATGAAGTCCCTAACCGAGGGGCGCGCCCTATGAGGACCGAAGATCTTATTGCGACCCTGAGCCAGGATCTGAAGCCGACACCCTCTGTCGGGCAGAAGCTATTGCGGCCCGCAGTAGCCGGCGGCCTTATCGCCCTTGTGCTTGTGGCCTACTGGCTGGGATTTAGGCCTGATATATTGCGGGCCTGGGCGGCCCCCATGTTTTGGGTCAAGGCGGCTTATACAGGCCTCATCGCCCTTGCAGGTTTTGGCTGTACCCGCATTCTGGCCAGGCCGATTGGTGAACCCTGGAAAGGGTTTGTCGCGTCGCTCGCTATTTTCGGCGTCGTCGCGCTGGGCGGGACGATCCAACTTGCTATGACCAGCACGTTCGATCGCAGGGCTTTGCTGATGGGGGGCTCCTGGCATGTCTGTTCACAGAACATTGTCATCCTGGGGGGACCGATCCTGGCCTTGACCCTGCTGGCGCTCCGAACCCTGGCCCCGACCAAGCTCAGGGCGACGGGTGCAGCCGCGGGTCTTTTCGCAGGTGGACTGGCGGCGACGGTTTATGGGCTCCACTGCCCGGAACACGCTCTGGCCTTCGTCGCCGTCTGGTACAGTCTGGGCATGGCTGTGCTGACGGCAGCCGGTGCATTGCTGGGGCCATGGGCCCTGCGCTGGCGCTAGGCGGTAAGCGCCACCTCGAAATCGGCGTCCGTCTTGGCCTTGATCTCTTCCAATGCGATTCCCGGTGCCAGAGCCGTCAATCTGACCGGAGTCCTGCCTCGATTAATCTCAAAAACCCCGAGATCGGTGACGACAAGATCGACCACCTTCTGACCCGTCAGGGGCAGGCTGCAGGCTTTGACCAGCTTGGGAGCTCCCGACTTCTCAATGTGCTCCATAACGACTACCACACGCTTGACACCGGCCACTAGGTCCATGGCACCGCCCATACCCTTGACCATCTTGCCTGGCACCATCCAGTTGGCCAGATCGCCATTGGCGGCCACCTGCATGGCCCCAAGGATCGAGAGGTCGATATGGCCGCCGCGGATCATGGCAAAGCTGTCGGCGCTGGAGAAATAGGAGGAGCTGGGCAGTTCCGTAATGGTCTGCTTGCCCGCATTGATCAGGTCAGCATCCTCTTCCCCTTCAAAAGGAAAGGGGCCCATGCCCAGCATGCCGTTCTCGCTCTGCAGAGTAACGCTCATACCCTTTGGGATGTGATTGGCCACCAGGGTCGGAATACCTATGCCCAGATTGACATAGAAGCCGTCTTGCAGCTCCGACGCGGCCCGGGCCGCCATTTCGTCTCGGGTCCAGGCCATCAGACTGCCGCCTTCTCGGCCACCGGCCGGGTGGTTCTTTGCTCAATGCGCTTTTCGAAGGCCGCGCCCTCAACGAGGCTGTCTACATAAATGCCAGGGGTGTGAATGTTATCCTTGTCCAGGTCCCCGACGGTCACCAGATGCTCGACCTCGGCCACACAGATCTTGCCGGCGGTCGCCATCATGGGATTGAAATTTCGGGCCGTCTTTCGATAGATCAGATTGCCCTCCGCATCGCCCTTCCAGGCCTTGACGATTGAGAGGTCGGCGATCAGGCCGCGCTCCATGACAAAGTCTTCGCCATCAAAATTACGAATCTCCTTGCCCTCGGCCACCAGGGTCCCGACCCCGGTCTTGGTGAAGAAGGCGGGAATGCCCGCTCCGCCGGCCCGGATGCGCTCAGCCAGGGTTCCTTGAGGGTTAAACTCCAGCTCAAGCTTTCCGGAGAGATAGAGCTCAGCAAACAGCTTATTCTCGCCCACATAAGAGCTGATCATTTTGCGAATCTGGCCCGTCTCCAGCAGGACGCCAAGGCCAAAACCATCGACACCGCAATTATTAGAGATGACGGTCAGGTCCTTGATGCCACTGTCGCGGATCGCGGCGATCAGGTGTTCGGGAATGCCGCAGAGGCCAAAGCCTCCGGCCATGATGGTCATGCCGTCGAAGAGACGACCGGCCAGCGCCTGCGTGGCGTCTTTTCGGGTTTTGTCAGCCATGGCTAATCTTACGCCGCACTGCAGCACTTGAAAATGGGGCAGCTGATGGAGTTTGGCAGGCCGTAAATTTGCGCAAAATCTGTGAGACCGGTTGTTGGTTGCCGCTGTGGGGAGGGGTATAGATTCAGGTCATGACCCAAGCCAAAGCCAATACATTCGAGCCCGTCCCATTTCCGACCTTCACGTCGGACTTCAAGGGTTTCGCGTCCAAGCTGGGCGAGAGCTTTGCGAGATATGGCTTTGCCGTGATTTCAGAGCACGGCTTGGACGAACACCGCCTGGAGTCTGCTATCACAGACACCAAGGCCTTCTTCGCCCTGCAGGAGGATACAAAGCGCCGCTATATATCCGGAACCGGCGGACAGCGGGGCTATACAGCCTTCGGCGTCGAGACGGCAAAGGGGAACGAACACTATGATTTGAAGGAGTTTTGGCATGTGGGACGCGACCTCCCCCAAGGCCATCCCTATGCCAGGGTCATGCCGCCCAATGTCTGGCCTGAAGAAATCCCGACCTTCCAGTCAGACGTCGGCTGGCTCTATGACGCTCTGGACACCTTGGGCAATCAGGTACTCGAGGCCATCGCCCATTACCTCGGACTAGAGCGCGACGTTTTCGTTGGGCCGGTGGAAAACGGCAATTCCATCCTACGCCTGTTGCACTATCCGCCGGTTCCAAAGGATGGACCAAATATCCGCGCAGGTGCCCACGCCGATATCAATGTCATCACCCTGCTACTGGGTGCTGAAGAAGCGGGACTGGAAGTTCAAGATCGGGATGGCCAATGGCTGGCTATCAATCCGCCCCCAGGTTCCGTCGTTTGCAATATTGGCGACATGTTGGAGCGACTAACAAATAACCTCTTGCCGTCGACCATTCACCGGGTGGTCAATCCGGACCCAGAGCGGCGGGGCTTCCCCCGCTATTCCACGCCCTTTTTCCTGCACTTCAATCCCGACTTCGACATTGTCACCCTGCCCTCATGCATCTCTGAGGACCGGCCCAACCTTTATCCGCAACCCATGAACGCCCAGGATTTCCTGGAAATCCGGCTAAGGGAAATCAAACTGATCTAGGCTCTATGTCAGTGCAGGATGTGTAGGGTGTCGATTGATCCTGCGATGGACTCAAAGGCCGCGTTCAGCTGGGCGACGTCTTGCACATCATAGTAGTTGCCCAGTGAAGAGGCGCAGGTCTGCAACACTGTTGAGGCCCCTGATTTCACCTCGACGCGGACGGTGTAGACGGTGATGTTCTTGGCCTTAATGTTCTGACACAAGGCGCTAAGGCGACCATCCATGGCCTGGGTCCGGGTGGCGGGAGATCCGCTCAAGAGCGACAACAAGCCCTGCCAGATATAGCCCAGGCCGCTGTAATAGGACCGGTTCTGTTCTGACCCTGAGCTGGGATCACCCATGGTGTTTTCCCCATCGGTCATCAGGATAATCACCTTGCGAAGGTGTTCAGCGTCATAGGCGGCACCATCGGCTAAGGGATTGTTCGGCGAAAGACTGTGCCAGCCCCACATTAGACCTAAGGCAATATTGGTATCACCGACGGCAACCATGCCATCGATAGCGGACTTCAAGACGGGAAAATTTGTGGTCAGGCGCATCATGGGCTGGAGGCTGCAGCCGCCGTTCGGCCCCAGTTGGTAGCCCGTTCCAACCTGATAGCCGACGGCAGGTGATGTCACGTATTTTGCTGAATTCTGCTCACGTACCAGCCAATTGGGCGACGCCGTTGCGTCCGGGAGATAGTTGTTCGGGTAGCCGTAAAATCCAGAGGTAGAGTCCGGCTCATCAGGCCAGAAAAAAGGTATGAATTGCGTATCGGGAGACCCGAGGACCGGCGGGTAATCCTGGATATCATACGGCCTGGGGCGAGCTTCAACACAGCCTTCCCACGGGGTATTATTCATCTGCTTCAGCAGGGTGAAACGGTCGGTCTGAACATCGAATATATCTCTGCTTGACCCCAACCGCGCATGTGAAACCCCCTGCGGATCAATCCAAGACGGCATGCCGGGACCTGAATGGCTGACTGGATCATAATCAGCTGTTGGCGTCGTCCCCTGCACGCGGACCGTCATTGAAAACGGCGTCAGGGAAATCTTGAGCGGATTGGCGTCAGTGCTGCGTTGGGAGGCCGCCTGCAAGATATCAATTAGGTTCTTGGCCGCCGCCTTTAGCGTGGTGATCTTCCGTCCCGCCATAGACCCGGTGTTATCAAGAACCAGGGCCACCTCCAGGCGATCGACAGCGCGAGTTACGGATGTCGTGGCGGTCAGGTTTGCGTGCGGCCACAGACCTGGCGCAATGCCCACTGGCGTCACCTCAGCCGCCCCTTCCACCGTATTGTTGGCCGCGAGGGTAAAGGTTGAGCTTACGAGAGTGCTGCCTGCCGGAAGGACTAGGTTTGCGCGCAGGGCAGACCCTCCGGCTAAGTTAATATCTTGGGACGTGGTTGCCTGGGAGCGAGCTGCAAACAGAGCCGCAGCATCTACGGCATCCTGCAATTTCGCCTTCTGCACACTGTTCTGATAGGCGTCCATGGTTCCCAAAACCATGGGAGTAAGCACCACCAGTGACAGAGCAAACATCACCGCGACCGCCCCATCCTCGCTGCGCTCGCCCGTTAAAAATGCCCGTAGCCATGACAGCATACCGGAACGATTTTGGGAGGAGATTTGGGTCGACATCGTTTGACGCCTTGCTCTCGAAACAACGCGGCGAGAGTCGTCAAACAGCGTGAAACAAACCGAGTCACAAGGCGATTAACTGGGAACTAAGCCTGCCCACCCTTAACCAACCTGCACCATTTTTTGATAAGTAAGAATGGGTTCTCAGATGAAACGCGCGCTTCCGGGTTGAATGAGAGCCCACCTGAATACGGTCCAAAGTCGCTATTCCCGGCGGAAGGTGGTCGACTTGCAAACTAGGCGTTGGATACCGCATTGACGCCTCGCGATCTTTGGCGTTCCCCTCTCCTAAGCACGCCATCGGAGTCCGCCCCATGTCACTTGAGAACGAACCACCCCAGGGTGTGGAAGCCAAGTCTGATAATAAGGGTCGTCCAGGCGGCCTAGAGGGCCTGATCGGCAATCTCCGGTCGGGGCAGGTTTCGGGTCTACTGGCGGTTGGCCTTGTTGCCGCGGCCTTTGGCGGTGGACTGCTGACGGCAAAGGGCTTTGAAGGCGGGCCTCGCTTGGCGCTCAACACGGCGACGCAAACCCAAGGCGCGCCCTGGTCCCTGTTCGGCAAGCCACGAAGCGCCGATGCAGCGCGTCGCGGTGTGCCCAAGCCGGAAGGATTTGCAGTCTGGAGGTCGCGGATCGACGCGTCTAAGGCCGAACCCCTGGCCTGTGTTGAAATGACCGAGCCCCTGGACCCAGGCAAGGCCTATGGCGACTTTGTCCTCTTGTCTCCCGACCTTGGCCACCCCCCTGCGGTGACGGTACAAGGTTCGGAACTCTGTATCGGTGGGGTCGGATTCAATGATCGGCGCGTGACCCTGCTAAAAGGCCTACCGGGTAAGAAGGGCCAGGCCCTGACGGCCAATGCGGATGTGGACTTCACCTTCGGCGAAAAGCCGCCCTATGTGGGTTTTGCTGGGAATGGCGTCATTCTGCCCCGGGAGGATTCCGACGGAATCGGCATTGAAACCGTCAATGTCACCAAGCTGCAAATCGAAGTTTGGCGGGTCGTTGACCGCAATCTTGTCCGCAAGACGATCAGCGCGCCGGACCCGACCCCAGAAGGTGACTATGTCTATGATGCGGGCGACGATGGCGCGAGCGATATTGGCCGGGTTGTCTGGAAGGGCGAGGTTTCAGTAAAGGCGTCCAGCGAGGGTGTCCGAGCGACCACAGTGTTTCCGTTAGGTGCTGTCTTGAAAGACATGAAACCCGGCGGCTATCTCATCAAGGCGCGGGACGCGTCTGGCGGGCGCTCCAACGGCGAAAATGGTGCCGTGGATTCAAACCCGCCGGCCCAAGCCCGACGCTGGGTGATGTTCACCGACATGGCCCTATCGGCCTATGGCGGGTCCGATGCCCTTGATGTGGTGGTGCGCTCCTTAAAGACAGCCAAGGTCATGCCGGGTGTCTCCGTGGCCCTCCTTGCCCGTAATGGTGAAGACCTAGCGACGGGTAAGGCAGATGCCAGCGGCCGGATCCGGTTCGACCACGCCCTTCTGGTGGGCGAGGGCCCGAGCGCTGCGAAAATGGTTATGGCCTATGGTCCTCAAGGCGATCTGGCTGTGCTTGACCTCGATCGATCGCCGGTGGACCTGTCTAAGCAATCAACCGGCGGCCGGACATCGGATGATAGCGTCGGAGGTCGGGCCTCGGCCAGTCTGGTGGATGCTTACATCTACAGCGATCGGGGCATTTATCGCCCCGGGGAAACCCTGCACGTCAACGCCCTGCTTCGCGACCGAGAAGTCCAGGCGGTGAAGGACCGCAAGGGCGCCATTGTCGTCCTGCGGCCATCGGGCGTTGAATTCAAACGCTATCCTTTCGCAACGGCGCCCCAAGGGGTAGCCAGTGCAGATATTACCCTGCCCAAGAGCGCGCCCCGGGGCGGGTGGACAGCCCGGGTTGATATCGATGGCCTGGACAAGCCTGCCGGACAAATGTCGTTTCAGGTTGAGGATTTTGCCCCCCAGCGGCTGGCTGTGACCGCCATTGGGCAACAGGACATACCGCTTAAGGCAGACGAGGTCCGCAATATCCAGGTTCAAGCTCGATTCCTCTATGGGGCGGCGGGCGCTGGTCTGCAGACCCAAGGTGAAGCCAGACTGAAGGCAGACCCCAATCCCTTCCCCCAATATGAAGGCTATTCCTGGGGAGACCAGATCTCGACCTTCGAAGAGAAGTACCTGGATCTTGGACAGTCCGTGACCGATGGCGAGGGCCACGCCGTAGCCACGATCAAGGCCTCTGAAGCGGGCGAAACCGCACAACCCCTTATGGTTGCCTTCACCACCAGCGTCTTCGAACCCGGCGGTCGGCCTGTGCGGGAAACCCTGGACCTGAAGCTGCGCACCAAGCCGCTTTATCTCGGCATCAAGGTTGACCAGGGCGACTCCAGCGGGTCTGGCGACCCGACCATTGCGCTAAACTTCATCGCCGCTGACGCCCAAGGCCGCCGGATCGCCGCAAACGGCGTGACCTATAGTCTGATCGCCGAGAACTGGGACTATGATTGGTTTCAGCAGAACGGACGCTGGCAGTGGCGGCGGACCAATCGCGACGCTGTCGTCCAGCGTGGAAACTTGACCATTGGCGCAAATCAGCCGGCGCGTATTGCCCGGCGGCTGGGTTGGGGCGACTACCGTCTTGAGGTGGTCGGGGCCGGTGGGGTCAAGACCACCCTGCGTTTTTCCTCCGGCTGGGGTGCTTCGGCCAATGATGTGGATGCTCCAGATTTTGTTCGGGTTAGCGCGGGTACTAAGACCTATGCCCAGGGCGACACGATCAATGTCACCCTAAAGCCTCCCTATGCTGGCGAGGCTCAAATCGCCGTCGCAACGGACCGTTTGATCGATTTCAAGACCGTGGCCGTGGGCAAGGGCGGAACCACAGTCCGCCTGAAGACCGATGGCAGCTGGGGGGGCGGGGCCTATATTCTGGTCAGCGTCATCCAGCCCAGGGACCCCGTGTCCTCGCCCAAGCCGAAACGGGCCTTGGGTCTAATCTATGTTTCTCTGGACCCACAAAGCCGCAAGCTTGCCGTATCCCTAGATACGCCGGAAAAACTGAATTCGAAGGCGATGCTGGATGTCCCAATCACAATTCGCGGTGCCGGTTTCGGCGGCCGTGCCCGGGTAACCCTGGCGGCGGTGGACGAAGGCATTTTGCAGCTGACCAAGTTCCAGAGCCCCGATCCACTGAAGTGGTTCTTTGGTAAGAAGGCTCTCTCCGTCGACTATCGTGATGACTACGGGCGCATTCTGGACGCCAATCTCGGCGCGCCAGCCAATGTCAATTTCGGTGGCGATGAAGTGGGCGGAGAAGGCCTGACCACAACGCCGATCAAGACCGTAGCCCTTTGGTCTGGGGTGGTTGAAACCGGTCTCGACGGCAAGGCGGTGATCCACCTGCCAGCTGCAGACTTCAACGGCGAGCTTCGGCTCATGGCCGTGGCTTGGACCGATACAGCGGTCGGTGCGACGTCCAAGCCTATGACCATCCGTGAAGCGGTCGTCGCGGACCTTTCCCTGCCACGGTTCCTAGCGCCTGGAGACCGGGCCTTTGCGACCCTGGAACTGCACAATCTGGAGGGTAAGGCTGGGCAATACTTGGCCGAGCTGACCTCGGCGGGCGGGATCATGGCCCCCTTCCAGAAGGCCTTCCAACTGGCCATCGGCCAAAGGATCGCCGAGCACATCGCCTTCAACGCCCCCAATCGCTCTGGGATCGGAGCGGTCGGCTTCAAGGTCTCCGGACCCGGCTTCAGCACGGGCAAAACCTATCCCCTGCAGACCCGTCTGGGATGGGGGCCCGTCACCCGGACGACAACAGAGTTACAGAAGGCTGGGGAAGCCTACACGCCCAATGCCAACCTGATGTCCGGTCTGGCCGCAGGGGATGTGTCCTTTCAGGTTAGCTATTCGCCCTTCCGGGGGTTTGACCCAGGCCCCATCGCCATGGCCCTTTCCCGGTACCCTTATGGCTGTACCGAGCAGACGGTTTCAACGGCCTATCCCCTGCTCTATGCGTCCGAGGTCTCCTCGGATCCAAAGCTCAAGCGCACCTCTGCCGCCCTGGCAGGGGCCGTAGGCAAGCTGCTGGATCGCCAAACCCTGGATGGGGCCTTTGGCCTCTGGCGAGTCGGCGATGGCCAAGCCGATGCCTGGCTGGGTGCTTACGCCACTGACTTTGTCATTTCGGCACAGAAGGCGGGCTTGCCCGTACCGCAGGACGCCATTGACCGTGCCCTCGGTGCCATGCGCCAGATCTCTCGGCCTGAGGGTTGGAGTTCGGTTTCCTATCGCCTGCAATACCCAAACTATTGGGCTGGATCTCCGCAAGCCTCGCAGAAAGCGACAGAAGCTATGCGGTCAAGGGCTTCGGCATATGCGCTCTATGTTCTGGCCAAGGGCGGTCGAGGCGATCTGGCCCGCCTACGCTGGTGGCATGATATCCAGCTTAAGTCTGAACCCTCGCCCCTGGCCAAGGCCCAGATCGGTGCAGGATTGTCGATCATGGGCGACCATGCTCGGGGTCGGTCAGCCTTCCGGCAGGCCATAGCCGCCCTTGGCTATCGTCAGGATGATGACTGGTACCAGAGCCCACTCCGTGACCTGGCCGCTATCATCGCCCTGGCCTATGAGTCTGGCGAAACCGATATCGCCCGCGGCCTACAGGGCCGTCTAGAGAACGCGGTCAAGGATCCAGACGCGCTGAATACCCAAGAACAGGCCCGCCTGCTGCAAGCAGCCCACTATATGATGGCAGCGGCGGGACCCGTGAAGGTCACCGCCCAGGGTGCCTATGCTGCACCGGGAGCCGTGGGCGCTCCAAGGTGGACTGTCGGTCGCCTAGCTCAGGCACACTTCATCAATGCTGGTGGACCCATTTGGCGGATGATTACGGTAACGGGCACACCCCTAGCGGCACCTGCCACGGTGCAGAACGGACTGGTGCTCACCAAGCGTATGGTCAGCTTCAACGGGGGCGCGATTGTCCCCAGTCAGATCCATCAAGGCGACCGGGTGATCATTGCGATCAGTGGCCGCTCCGGTCAGGGCCGCAGCATGGCCCTGGTGGTGGATGATCCCCTGCCCGCTGGGTTTGAGATCGAGACGGTCCTTGGCCCTGACGATGCCCAGAGCGGACCCTTCCGCTTCCTGGGAAGTCTGACCAATGCCGACATCCAGGAAAGTCGCGATGATCGCTATGTGTCGGCCATGTCCCTGGCTGGACATGGCACCTTCAACTTCGCCTATGTGGCGCGCGCCGTAACCCCTGGCGACTTCCTCCTGCCAGGGGCACAGGCCAAGGACATGTATCGACCCGCGATCAACGCACGGACGGCGCCAGGACGCACGGTGATTGCCCCAAGCCAATAGGGAAAGGGATCGGGTTCGGCGCATTGTCCATGGCCTCCTGGCGCTTCTGGCCCTGGAGTGCGTGGTCTTTGCCTTGGATGCCGCCTTTCCGCCCAATCTGAGCCGTGCTGAACGGTCATCGCCGGTGACGTTGGATCGGCGGGGGGCTTGGCTGAGAGCCTTGCCTGTGGAGAACGGGCGTTGGCGCATTCGGGCCGATTTGACGCGGACAGATCCCGTCTTCCTGAAACGCCTGATCAAAATTGAAGACGCCCGTTTCTGGATCCATCCCGGGGTGGATCCAGTTTCTGTGCTTCGAGCGACAGGGTCCGCCATTCTTCATGGCAGGCCGACCTCCGGAGCTTCGACCTTGACCATGCAGACGGCGCGACTGCTGGAAAATCATCCCAGAACCCTGGGTGCCAAGGTCATTGAAATGATCCGGGCCCTGCAGATTGAGGCCCGTCTCAGCAAGCGGCAGATCCTGGCCCTCTATCTCTCCCTGGCTCCCTATGGCGGCAATCTGGAAGGAGTCAGAGCGGCCAGCCTCGCTTATTTCGGCCATGAGCCTCAAACCTTGACCCTCGGCGAGCAGGCCTTGCTCATCGCCCTGCCACAGTCGCCGGAGGTCCGGCGTCCTGACCTGAGGCCCGAAGCTGCCCGAAAGGCCCGGCGCGCTGTGCTCGATAAGATGGTGCGATCAGGTGCCATTTCGCTGGGGGACTCTGTCGAGGCGGAAACAGACCTTTTGCCCACGCGGGCACCCTTCCCGGCCCTGGCTTGGCAGGTTGCAGGCCAACTGGCACGTCAGGCACCGGTCAGCCAGGCCTCGATCATCTCGACCCTCGATGCGGCCCTACAATCGCGGCTTGAGCCCCTCGCCGCCAAGGTTGCCCGAGGACAAGGTCCCGAAGATACCGCTGCCATTCTGGTGGTCGAAATACCCAATCGCGCCGTGCGCGCAGCCGTCGCGTCCGGCGGCCTGGATAGACCCGGTGGGTGGATCGACATGACCCAGGCGATCAGGTCGCCAGGGTCCACCCTCAAACCCTTCATCTATGGCATGGCCTTTGACGAGGGCCTTGCCGCACCAGATACGATCCTGGAGGACGCTCCAAAGCGGTTTGGCGATTATCAGCCGGAGAATTTTGATCGGGTCTTCCATGGCAAGGTCACGGCGCGAGAGGCCCTGACCCACTCCCTGAACATGCCCGCAGTAGAATTACTGGCCAAGGTTGATCCTGCAGCCTTTGAGGCTCGGCTGGCTGGCGCAGGGGTCACCTTGGTCCGCCCTAGCAAGGCAACCCATACCCCAGGCCTTGCCCTGGCCCTGGGTGGGGCGGGGCTCACCCTGCGCGACCTTGTTAGCCTCTATGCCGCCCTTGGGGATGGGGGCATTGCAAAGCCCTTGGCCTGGACCGAAGTCGACGCCGTCAGTCGCCCCAATCAGGGCGGACGCCGCCTATTGCGCAAGGAGGGCGCCCAGCAGGTTCTGGACATCTTGCGGGAAACCCCACCCCCGGCCGGCGTCACCGCCAGTGCTCTGACAAAGGGTCGCCCCCTCATGGCCTTTAAGACAGGGACCTCTTACGGATTCCGCGACGCAGTGGCGGCGGGGGTGGTCGGCCGCTTCGCCATCGTGGTCTGGACTGGTCGCGCAGATGGCGGGGCCCGCGGTGGCCTCACCGGCAGAGATGCGGCCTTGCCCCTGCTGTTTGAAACCGCAGACCTGTTAGACGCACCGCCCTCGGCACCGCGGCCCATTGCACCGAAAAAGGCACCAGAGGGTCTAGGTGACCTGCAAAAGCCAGACGAGGGACCACACCTGATCTTCCCCCCCGATGGTGCCACGGTCCGGGTGGACTCCTTTGGCCCTAAGGCCCGGGGACTGGTCCTAGCTGCCGGCGGCGAGACCTTGACCTGGTATGTGGAAGGCCGCCCCCTGGCGCGAGACTCCGTCAGTCACCGAGCAATCTGGAAACCTGTGGGGCCGGG
>CAITHQ010000014.1 GCA_903892305.1 uncultured Alphaproteobacteria bacterium | reverse complement strand
GGTCTTGCCGAACACCTCGCCCCGCGCCTTCAGCTGGTCGCGGGAGATGAAGCCGTTGTGGAAAGCGATTTCTTCGAGGCAGGCCACCTGGACGCCTTGGCGCTTTTGGACAGCGCGGACAAACTCAGACGCCTCAATCAGGCTCTCATGGGTGCCCGTATCGAGCCAAGCATAGCCCCGCGATAGCTGCTCCACATAGAGTTCGCCCATGTCCATATAGGCGCGGTTCAGATCCGTGATTTCGTATTCGCCCCGCGCCGAGGGTTTGACCTGTTTGGCCAAGTCTACGACGCGATTGTCGTAGAAGTAGAGCCCCGTGACCGCCTGGCGTGACTTCGGGGCCTGGGGCTTTTCCTCTAGGCTGATCGCGCGGCCATCCCTGTCCAGTTCGACCACGCCATAGGCTTCAGGTGTATCCACCTGATAGGAAAACACCGTCGCGCCCTTTTCCCGTGCAACAGCGCGGGCCAAGAGAGCCGACATGCCCGCTCCGAAAAAGATATTGTCGCCCAGCACAAGGGCCACCCTATCGGTACCGATGAACTCTTCTCCAAGGACGAAAGCCTGAGCCAGTCCATCCGGGCTAGGCTGGATCTTATACTGGATATTCATGCCCAGGTCCTCGCCAGTGCCGAACAGACGACGGTAGTTGTCGATATAGTCCGGCGACGAAATCAGCAGGATCTCCCGTATGCCGGCCAACATCAGCACGGACATAGGGTAGTAAATCATTGGCTTGTCATAGATCGGCAGCAGCTGCTTGTTCACCGCCAGGGTGGCTGGGTGCAATCGCGTGCCGGACCCGCCGGCGAGAATAATGCCCTTCATGGCCGTTCCTATCTGGTGGGTTGAGCCAGAAGGGCCGCAACCACATCGCTGACCGCCTCCTGCCAGGGGCGTAGACTTACCCCGAAGTCGCGCGTTAGCTTTTTTGTGTCCAGTCGGGAATTTACTGGGCGCCTGGCGGGCGTCGGATATCCGCTCGTGGGAATGGCCTTCAGAACCGGAACCTTAAATCCGGCAGCTTGGGCCTGATCGAAGACCGCTTTTGCCAGATCATGCCAGGTGGCTTCGCCAGAATTGACCAGGTGATAAATGCCATACGGAGGGCTCTCGGCCTCCAAACGCCATAGGACACGTCTAAGGACATTGGCGAGGTCGTCGGCGCTGGTTGGGCAGCCAAGCTGATCATTGACCACTGAAACTTCATCCAAGGTTTTCGCCAACCGCAGCATGGTCTTGACGAAGTTGCCGCCATCAGGGCTGACCAGCCAGGCGGTCCGCAGGATCAGATGTTTCGGGTTCTCCGACTTTACCGAAGACTCACCGGCGGCCTTGGAGGCACCATAGACTCCAAGGGGACCGATGATGTCCATCTCCTCGTAAGGCGTCGATTTTGTCCCACCAAAGACGAAGTCTGTTGAAAGGTGGATGAGGGGAATACCGGCCTGCGCCGTGGCTCTGGCGAGGGCTGCAGGTGCTTTTGCGTTAATGGCCCAGGCAGACTCTACATCGTGCTCCGCCTTGTCCACGGCGGTATAAGCGCCAGAATTGATCACCGCCCGCCAGGGACGACTGGCAACCATGGCGGCGATCTGATCGCAATCCCTTAGGTCCAGCTGATCTCGACCCGGCGCATGAATTTGGAAACCAGGTCCCGATAACCGACGCAAGGCCGCACCGACCTGCCCCGTCCCGCCAGTCAGCAGGATCGGCAAATCGCCGGTCTCAGGATTCGGGGCGACTGAGCTCACAGAGCCTCCTGACGCACGATGACCCGATTAGGCGGGACGCCAAACCGAAACGGCAACCCTCGTGACAAGGGTCGCCGTTCCAGGCGAAGCAATCAGGCCGAGGGCCTTTGCCTTAGGTGGATTCCTTTGGCACCTGATTCATCTGGCGCTCAGCGATCCGGGCCGATTTTCCGCGGCGATCGCGCAGATAATAGAGCTTGGCGCGACGGACGACGCCGCGACGCTTGACCTCGATGGATTCGATCATCGGCGAATAGATCGGGAAAACCCGCTCCACACCTTCACCGAAGGAAATCTTGCGGACCGTGAAGCTCTCGTTGATGCCGCCACCCTGACGGGCGATGCAGACACCTTCATAGGCCTGAACGCGCTCGCGCTCGCCTTCCTTGATCTTCACATTAACGCGGACGGTGTCGCCCGGCTGAAATTCTGGGGTCGACCGGGCAGCGCCCAAACGGTCGGCTTCTTCCTTTTCCAGGGTCTGGATCAGGTTCATGTCTATATTCCTTGTCTTCCGGGCTTAATCGCCCTTTGCCTGTTGATTGGCGAGACGCTGCGCCCACAAGTCTGGCCGCCGCTCCCGCGTGGTTTGTTCCCTTTGTGCCTGCCGCCACTTGCCAACCTGGGCATGATGACCGCTCAAAAGCACATCGGGGATATCCAGGCCTTCAAAAGTCCGCGGTCGCGTGTACTGCGGGTGTTCTAAAAGCCCGTCCTCGAAACTCTCTTCACTCAGGCTCTGCGCCGCGCCGAGAACTCCGGGCACCAGCCTTACGCACGCTTCGATCACCACCATGGCCGCCGCCTCGCCACCGGCGAGAACCGCGTCTCCGACAGAGACCTCCTCAAATCCCCGAGCGTCGAGCACCCGCTGATCCACCCCCTCGAACCGACCGGCCAGGACGATGAGTCCCGGCCCCTCGGACCATACTTTAACCCGCGCCTGGGTCAGGGGCCGACCCCTGGCGCTCATGTACAAAAGCGGCCGCCCCCGAAGCTCAACGCTGTCTAGCGCCGCTGCGATGACGTCCGCCCGCATAACTTGTCCAGGACCGCCACCCGCGGGGGTGTCGTCCAGGAAGCCGCGCTTATCTGTGGAAAACTGCCGAATGTCCAGTGTTTCCAGACTCCAAAGTCCGGCTTCCTTCCAGGCGGTTCCGATGAGGGAAACGCCCAACGGCCCCGGGAAGGCCTCGGGAAACATGGTCAGGACTGTGGCGTCAAAGGGCATGGCCATGGGTTCATGACCCAAGATGGCGGTCAATTGAAGCCTTCATGTGGAGTTCGCAGCCTTGCGGCCACGGGAAGTTACGCCTAATTCCACACTTTCCGCAGTGCAGCATCTATTGAGAGCGTCCATGGCCACCCCTGAAGACCTCACCGAGACCCTGGCTCTTGAACGTCTTGAGTTGAATCTGTTCCGGGGCATATCACCCGATGACGGCCCGGGCCGGATCTTCGGTGGACAGGTCATCGGCCAGTCCCTGCTGGCGGCCTATGAGACGGTTGAAGACCGGATTTGTCACTCCTTGCACTGCTATTTTATCCGACCGGGTGATCCCCAGGTGCCGATCATCTATGAGGTCGATCGGTCTCGGGATGGCGGGTCCTTCACGACCCGACGGGTGGTGGCGATCCAGCACGGACAACAGATCTTCAACCTCGCAGCCTCCTTCCAGGTGGCCGAGGAAGGGTTTGAACATCAATCAGACATGCCTGATGTTCCAGGCCCAGACGCCCTGCTTGATGAGACCGAAGCCATGAAGGCGATGGTGGCCAAAATGCCGGAAGAGGCCCGCAAATGGGCCACGCGACCCCGCCCCATCGAAATGCGCCCTGTCGATGGCTCATCCTTCTTTGACGGCAAGCCCCCCGAAGCCCGCAAACCAGAAAGCCAGACCTGGATGCGCGCCAAGGCCCCGATCGGGGCTGATCAGCACATGCATCAAGTGCTCTTGGCTTATGCGTCCGACATGGGCCTTTTGGCCACAGCCATGCGTCCGCATCGGGTTCACTGGCAGACCAAGGGCTTCCAGTCCGCTAGCCTCGACCACGCCATGTGGTTCCACAAGCCGATCAACTTCAATGACTGGCACCTTTACACCCACGACAGCCCCAGCGCCTCAGGCGGCCGGGGTTTCATCCGGGGTTCGGTCTATACGCAATCAGGAGAACTGGTCGCCAGCGTGGCCCAGGAAGGCTTGATCCGGATGCGCAAGCCCACCTGATCGGTCGGGATCGGATCTGAAATCCGCCTTTGGGTCTATTCTGTTTCCGTGGGTTTGACGGCTACGATCCGGCCCTGGGCGATGAGGACCTCTGGCACCGTCTCACGGGTAAAGGGCAGCCACCAGCTTGCCCCCCTTGGGGGTTGGATTTCCAGCAGGTCTCCAGCCCCGAAGTCCTGCACACCCTTGACCTGACCCAGGGACTCGCCCTCTGGGGTCTCGACCCTTAGGCCGATGAGATCTGCCAGGTAGAATTCGTCGTCGTCTTCCGGCTCGGGAAGATCGTCCCGCCGGACATGAAGAGTAAGTCCCCGCAGGCCTTCAGCCTGGTCCCGGGTTTCAATGCCCCGGGCGCGGGCGATGACCGCACCTTTTACCGGGCGGACGCTTGTCAGCGAGAGCGCAGCTGACCCGTCCTCCCGCAGTAGGTCCCGGTAACGGCCAAGCGCCGTCGGGTCCCCGGTAAAGGTCGTAATGCGTACTTCGCCCTTCACGCCGAAGGCTCCGGCGACGCGGGCGACGAGCAGGAGGCGGTCAGCCATGAGTCAACCGCCCCCTTTTGCTAGGCCTAAGCTTCCGGCTCGGTGGTGGCTTCAGCAGCGGGCGCTTCAGCTGCAGGTGCTTCAGCTGCAGGTGCTTCAGCTGCAGGTTCAGCGGCAGCTTCAGGTGCGGCTTCGGCCACTGCATCTGCAGCGGCTTCGGGAGCCGCTTCGACAGCAGCTTCCGGCTCCGGAGCGGGTTCAGGT
>CAITHQ010000013.1 GCA_903892305.1 uncultured Alphaproteobacteria bacterium | reverse complement strand
GCCGTTTCGCCTGTTATCACCGGCTACGGTGCCGTTTCGCCTGTTATCACCGGCTACGGTGCCGTTTCGCCTGTCATCACCGGCTATGGCAGCATTTCGCCTGTCATCACCGGCTATGGCAGCATTTCGCCTTTCTAGATATTTGCTTTGATCTAGCTCTTAGGCTTTCCTAAGAGCCGGTATCTTTGCTGCCAGCCAAGTTGGCGGGCTAAAGAAATTTCGGGGGCACCTTTGGGTGCCCTCTTTTTTTGGCTATTTCATGATTTTAGCCGCAAAGGCGATGTCTGCGGGCCTCAGAAACTGCGGCGAACCGCGATCGCAACAAACTTGCCAAGACTCTCTTGGCGATAGTCTCGATAGAGGAGACCAGAGTTCGACCGCGCGCCACTAAAGACTTCATTCTTATAGCTGATCGGCTGTCGGGTTAGATTGTACAGATCGAGCCGCACCAGGGTCTTTGGGTCTGGCGTCCAGACGGCGACAAATCTGAGAAAGGATCCGACCTTGAGGGTCTCCACCTGATTGAAGCGATAATTTGTCGACTTCATCTCTTCGGCCAGCACCAGGGTCAGGTTTAGGTTTCGCTCGGGCAGGTCCCAGGTCATCGAGGCGTCCCAAACCTTATCGGGCAGTCCAGAAATGCTGCGCTCAGCGTGGGTCGTCGGGTCGGTCACGCGGGATCGCCGCCAGGTCACATTGGACTGAAACTGGATGCCCTTGGCCCCAAAACTGTCCAAGGGCAGGGTCGCATTAATTGCCACCTCGTCCTTCGTTCCTGATCCGATATTGGCCGGGGAGTCTATGGCACCTGTAGCCGTAAAAATCGGCGCCCGGTCTATGACATTGGACAATTGAATATGCCGTCCTGTCACCAAAACGGCACCGCGTTTAAGAACCTGGTGTTCGGATGTGATCTCCGTCACCCAGCTCTGCTCTGGAACGAGACTTGGATTACCAGCCGTTACCAGGCCATTTTTCAGCGCTGACGATGCCGTAAAGTCTGAAAAATTCAGCTGGCCGACTTCCCGCTCTAGGCGCAGTCGGATCTGATTGCCGTCGGCATAGGACCATTTCACGGCCAGGCGTGGCTTTGTGTAGCTGAGGGATTTTGACAGCACCGTATCGCCTTCTGAGGCGATGTCTGAGAGCTCCTGCCGGATATCTGTTTCCACCGTCCATTGGCGATTGGGCGACCAGGAAGCTTTTGCAATCGCCTCATAGCGATTTTCGGTCACGGTGACATTGGCGCTGGGCAGGGTAATTTTCTGACCATTTTCCGAATAGGTAAGGCGGTTGCGCAGGGTATTTTGTGCCCCCTCGAGGCCAAATTCCCAGGCCAGGGTCGGGGATAGCTTCTGCTTGACGATGCCCCGCAGAATATTCTCTGCCGTTTTGGAACGCTGGTCGAAATCAATGACCGTAGAGGGGTTCCTGACCCGGTCGCTGAATTCAGTGTCCTTGGCTTGCCGCAGGGCCACAAATTCCACGGACGATCGGACCCCAAGGGGCCGGCTGAACCTGATACCTAATTCAGAGCTGTCTGCATCAATGCTGACATGTTCCCTTTCCAGGGCGTTCAGCGGCGTGAGGGTACGGTTGGAAATATCATCATCATAGGGCGCGCTTAGCATCAGCCCATTGACCTTGAGACGCCCGCCCGCAAATGCCGTCTCGTAGGCCCCGGTGGCCTGGTAGGTTCCCCCGACGGCTTTGGATTGCGAATACCCCGTTTGGGTGGTCACACCCTTCCCATTGGTTCTAAGGGTCGGGCCATCGCCATAGGAGCCATCAACATACTTGCCGGCCAATAGGCTGAAGTCCCATTTGCGGCCGTTACCTTGCCCCGTCCCCACCATGCGTACTTGGGGAACGATCAGTCCTGAGCTGGTCAGATATGTCGCTGCCGAGCTAATCTGGAGGGTCCGAGACGTTTCCCGCTTGAGCACCACATTTGCCAGAACACTCTGGCCCTGCATGTCGACCCCAGAGGCACCGCCACGGATGATTTCAATACGCGCAACGCTGGTGGTTGGAATCCGGCGCAGGATGGCGTCGAGGGTGTCGGTCTTGGCCGCAGGTCTCTGACCATCCACTAGAACGTTTCCAGCTGCGCCCTCATAGCCGCGGACGCTGACACCGCCATCGAAGGTAAAGCCTGGAATACGGTCCAGCATATCGCGGGCCGATGTTGGGTGTGCGGCTTCGAAGTATGCCGTGGGGTAATCCACCACGCCGGTCGCAGCCGGAACGGTACCGACAGCTAGCACAGCTTGGGCCACAGCGAGGAGCAGGCTCATAGAACTCTAAGACACTCTGCGTAAGGAGGATCACTCACACTGGGGACATTATCATGCCAAGGATTAAGTTTCCCTGACATGCACGTATCAGGGGCAAACTAAGTCTGGATGGCCCGGGGGGCCTCTCGCCAAAGAAAAACCCTGCAGCCGTTAGACTGCAGGGCTTATCAGGAACACGCCCTTTCGGGAAAGTCCGATGGCTTCAGGGCTTAGTAGCCTTGAATGCGCGCATAGCGATCGCGGTGATAGCTCTGGCTGCCATAGGCTGCTTCGCAGGCCCGGGCCCGCTTCAGATAGAAGCCAGCGTCATGGGCGTCGGTCATGCCTATACCGCCGTGCATCTGGACCATTTCGTTGGATACGACGTGGAACACGTCGCCCATCTTGGCCTTGGCGAGGCTGACCAGTTCGGGAACGTCTGGGCTATCATTGTCGATGGCGGTCAAGGCCGCTTCCACAGCGCTGCGCGCCAGTTCCAGATCCGTAAACATCTTTGCCGCCCGGTGCTGCAGGGCCTGGAAGGACCCGATCACCTGACCAAACTGAACGCGAACCTTAAGGTAGTCCAGTGTGGTCTCGAAGGCTTGCACAGCGGCACCGAGCATTTCAGCACTGATGCCGGCCCGGGCGCGGTCGAGGACCTTTTCCAGAACCGGATAGCCCTTATCGGCTTCACCAAGCACGGCGTCGGCACCGACCTCGACCTTATCGAAGGTAATGTTTGCACCACCACGGCTGTCGGCCAGGGCAAGACGCTTACGGCTAATGCCCTTTGCATCGGCGGGGACAACAAACAGGGTGATCCCGTCCTTATCGCCAGGCTTACCTGAGGTACGAGCCGAAACGATCAGGACATTGGCGGCAAGACCTTCCAGCACAAAGGTCTTGGTGCCCGACAGGCTGTAGCCCGCACCCGACTTGGTGGCGGCCAGGGCAACCTTTTCAGGGGCATGGTGAGCGCCTTCGTCAACGGCCAGGGCGCCGATGGCGGTGCCTTCAGCGATCTTGGGCAGCCACTCGGACTTTTGTGCGGACGTGCCGCCGAGCACGAGGGCGCTAGCGGCACCAAGCCCTGAGGCCAGCAAGGGCGATGCGGTCAGTGTGCGGCCCAGTTCTTCCAGGATCAAGCCCATGGAAAGATAGCCGAAATCGGACCCACCGAACTCTTCGGGGATGATAACCCCAGCCCAGCCCATCTCGGCCATTTCGGTCCAGGCCGCGGCATCGAAGCCGACTTCCACGCCACTGTCGCGCATCTTACGAAATGCCGTCACCGGGCTCTTTTCCTGAGTCCAGCTCTTGGCGGCGTCGCGGAGCATGCTTTGTTCTTCGTTCAGAACGGCCATTTCTTTGTTTCCTCTAGTCTATTCGTGTGTGGATGAGGGGCCTCTGCGGTCCCCCAAGATTTTGCAAGTGTGAAGGGATCAGGTGTGCTGGGTCAGGTCTGGCAGACCAAGGATCCGCTTTGAGATGATGTTGGATTGCACTTCCTGAGAGCCGCCATAAATGGTGAAGGCCTTGCCGCCGAGCCAACCGCGGACGGCTCCGAGCTCCTCAGCTGTAAAGTCTTCGCCCTCCCAGCCCAGGCCCTGATGACCCATGATTTCGAGGGTGATTTCGTGGCGGGCCTGCATCCACTGGGTGCCGGCATTCTTCATGATCGAGGTCGCCGCGCTTGGGCCCGAATTGCCCTTGCTTTCCAACATGGCGCGAACAGCGGTCTGCTGGAAGGAACGGCCTTCGATTTCGAGGGCAGTAATGCGGGTCCGAAGGTCTGGGTCCGCGATACGTCCCTGATCATCGACGCCCACATAGTGCTTCGCCAGCTCGACCAGGCCGCGACCGCCGCCAAAGCCACCGCCGCCGCCGCTGAGGCCGCCCCGTTCATGTTGCAGCAACCGCTTGGCAATGGTCCAGCCACCGTTCAGCGGTCCGACCAAGTCCTTCTTTTCGGCGCGGGCGTCGGTGAAGAAGGTTTCGCAGAAGGGTGAATTGCCCGCGATGAGCGGGATGGGCCGAACTTCTACGCCCGGCTGATGCATGGTGAAGAGGACGAAGGAAATCCCTTCGTGCTTCTTACTGGTGTCCGTGCGGACCAAGCAGAAGCACCAGTCGGCGAATTGGGCACCACTGGTCCAGATTTTTTGACCATTGATCTGGAAATGATCGCCCTTGTCTTCGCACTTGGTGGACAGAGCCGCCAGGTCTGAGCCTGCGCCGGGCTCTGAGAAGCCCTGGCACCACTGAACTTCGCCCTTAACGATCTTTGGAATGTGCTCTTGCTTTTGGGCTTCGGTGCCATATTCCAGCAGGGTCGGGCCAAACATCATCACGCCCATGCCGCCGATCGGATTATAGGCACCGGCGCGCCCGAGCTCCTGCTGAATCACACGGCCTTCTGAAGCCGAAAGTCCACCGCCGCCATATTGGGCCGGCCAGGTGGGAACGCCCCATCCCTTGTCGCCCATGGCCTTGCGCCAGGCTTCTTGAGCCGCGCTCGGGGTCGAGCGCTCTTCCCGCATCATCGGGTTGGGGCGGCCCTTGAGCTCCGCCGGAAAATTCGCCTCGATCCAAGCGCGGGCTTCGGATCGAAGGGCCTCTAAATCACTGCCGCCAAAGTCGGCCATATGAAACTCCTTCAAATAATAAGTATCTGGGTAATAGGGATCACCCTACCCCAACTAGTGGCTCTGCGTCAGGTCGGGCAGGCCCAGAATGCGCTTAGAGATGATGTTGGACTGAACCTCGTTGGATCCGCCGTAGATGGAGCCAGCCTTTCCGCCAAGCCAGCCGCGGACTGCTGCCAGTTCCTCTTCGCTAAAGGTATCGCCTTCCCAGCCCAGGCCCTGATGACCCATGAATTCCAAGGTCAGTTCCGCACGGTCCTGCATGGTCTTCATATTGGCGTTCTTGAGGATTGAGGTCGCGGCGCTCGGGCCTGAATTGCCCTTGGCTTCCAAGGCTGCACGGCGGACGGTCTGAGCCAGGGCGCGCTTGTCCATCTCATTCATGACAATCCGCGTCCGCAGATCTGTGTCAGCCAGGCGGCCATGGGCGTCTTCACCTATGTACTTTTTAGCCACAACGCCCAGGGCCGGTTCGGCACCAGGGGCGCCACGGGCACCATTCATGCCCGATCGCTCATGCTGCAGCAGGCGCTTAGCAACGCTCCAGCCGCCATTGAGCGGACCGATCAGATTTTCCTTGGGCACCTTCACATCAGTGATGAAGGTTTCGCAGAAGGGTGAATTGCCAGCGATCAGCTTGATCGGGCGGATATCGACCCCGGGGTCACGCATGGAGAAGACAACGAAGGAAATGCCCTCGTGTTTCTTGCTGGTGTCGGTCCGCACCAAGCAGAAAATCATGTCCGCATACTGCGCACCTGAGGTCCAGATCTTGGAGCCATTCACGAGGAAGTGGTCGCCCTTGTCTTCGGCCCTGGTCTGCAGGGATGCGAGATCCGATCCGGCACCTGGCTCGGAGAAACCCTGGCACCAGCGCACCTTGGCGGTGCAGATATCCGGGATGTAGCGCATTTTCTGCTCTTCGGTGCCGTATTCCAACAGGGTCGGACCGAACATGCCAACACCCATACCGCCAATCGGATTGACGGCGCCGACCTTGGCCATTTCCTGTTGCAGAACCCGGGCCTCAGCTGGTGACAGACCGCCGCCGCCATATTGCTTGGGCCAGGTCGGGACGCCCCAGCCCTTTGCGCCCATGCGTTCTTTCCAGAGCTTGTAGTCGCCTGCGGCTTCGGCCGGCGACATGACCAGGGCTAGAAGGGCCTCTGGGTCCTTACCCAGCGACTTGGGGAAGTTTTCGTCAAGCCACTGCGCTGCTTCGGCTTGAAAGGCGTCTAGTTCGCCGCCACCAAAATCCGCCATTTCAAATTCTCCATAATATTCAATATTTTAGTGATTACCCTGGCACAAAATAGCGCCAAGGTGGAGTCGGCTATTTCGGATCTGGAAGTCCCAGAACCCGCTTGGAGACGACATTCAGATTGATTTCCGATGTCCCCCCCTCAATCGAATTTCCCTTTGACCTGAGCCAGGTGCGCACAGCCGCCAATTCAGGGCCTGCGAAATCGTCACCCTCCCACCCCAAGCCATTTTGGCCAAGGGCCTCAACGATGAGCTCATTGCGATCCTGAGCAATCTTGGCGCCTGCATACTTCATAATTGAGGTCGCGGCAGATGGGCCATTCCCGGCTCGCGCTTCATCAGCAGCCCGCCGAACGGTCATTTGGAAGGCGTGCACCTCCATTTGATGATCCGTAATGCGGCGACGCAGATCAGCGTCGGTCAAACGCCCAGTCGCATCTAGTCCCACATAGTCCACCGCTGACTGCTTGACGGTAAGGGCTGAGATGGGCGCACCGATAGAGCCACCGCCAAGACCTGCGGAGATATTATCCCGCTCAAACTGCAGCAGGCGTTTGGCAACGGTCCAACCGCCATTTAGGGGGCCAAAGAGTTGGTTTTTCGGGACCTTAACGTCTGTAAAGAAGGTCTCGCAGAAGGGAGAGGTCCCATTGATCAGCAAAATAGGACGGACCTCGACGCCCGGTGCCGTCATGTCGATCAGCAGAAAGCTGATACCCTCGTGCTTCTTGGCCGTATCTGTCCGCACCAGACAGAAACACCAGTCCGCAAGATTGGCCCCGCTGGTCCAGATTTTCGAGCCATTGACCAGATAATGATCGCCCTTGTCCTCGGCTCTTGTCTGCAGCGACGCGAGGTCTGATCCTGATCCCGGTTCGGAATATCCCTGGCACCAGCGCACCGAGCCGGTCACGATCCCCGGCATGTGTTGTTGCTTAAGCTCCTCGGTTCCGTACTCGATCAGGGTGGGGCCGAACATCATCACGCCCATGCCGCCAATCGGATTTCGGGCACCAATCGCAGCCATTTCTTCGGCAAGAATCCGCGCCTGTGGTCGGCTCAGGCCGCCGCCGCCATATTGTGCGGGCCAAGTCGGTACGCCCCAGCCCTTGGCACCCATGGCCTCGCGCCAAGCCTTTGCGTCAGGGCTTTCTTTGCCGCCACCCATGGCAGCGAGTTGGGCCATCGGGTCCTTTTTCAGGCTCGCGGGGAAATGAGCGGCAAGCCAAGTGCTGGCCTCTGCCCTGAAGGTGTCTGACTCTACGTCGCCGAAGTCCGCCATTTGCTTTCCGTCCTACTTAGGATCTGGCAAGCCAAGCACGCGCTTGGCCACCACATTCACATTGACTTCCGAAGTCCCGCCCTCGATCGAATTGCCCTTGGATCTCAGCCACCCATGGGTGGCAGCGAGCTCCTGGGCTGAAAACGTCTCGCCCTCCCACCCGAGGCCCTGAGCACCCATGGCTTCAATCATCAATTCAGAGCGCTCTTGGGCGAAGGTCGCCGCCGCATACTTTATGATCGATGTTGCTGCAGATGGGCCATTTGACGACTTTGACTCCGCCGCTACCCTAGAGATGGTCTTATAAAAGCAGTCAAAGTCCATCTTGTTCCGCGTAATCCGAGACCGCAGATCTACATCTGCCAAAGCCCCGGTTTCGTCAGCGCCAAGGTAGGATTTGGCAATCTGGCCAAGATCGCCCGCCGAGCCGCCTGCGCCGCCGCCGCCACCAAAACCACCTGAAATATTCTGCCGCTCATACTGGAGCAGGCGCTTGGCGATTTCCCAGCCGCCATTGACCTGACCGATCAGATTGGCCTTGGGAATCTTCACATCGGTGAAGAAGGTCTCGCAAAATGGGCTTTCGCCAGAAATCAGCTGGATGGGCCGGGTCTCTACGCCGGGGGTGGTCATATCGATCAGGACGAAGGAAATTCCCTCGTGCTTCTTGCTGGTGTCGGTTCGGACCAGACAGAAACACCAGTCGGCCTTATTGGCATAGGAGGTCCAAATCTTCTGGCCATTAATGAGCCAGTGATCGCCCTTGTCTTCACACTTGGTCTGCAGTGAGGCGAGGTCGGATCCAGCACCGGGTTCGGAATAACCCTGGCACCAGCGATACTTGCCCTGGACGATGCCTGGGATGTGTTCGGCCTTCTGAGCCTCAGTGCCATATTCGAGCAGGACCGGACCCAGCATCCAGACGCCAAAGGAGGCTAGGGGATCCCGGTAGCGTCCTGCGGTCAATTCTTGATCGAGGGCGCGACCTTCCTCCGGGCTCAGCCCGCCACCGCCATAAGCCTTTGGCCAAACTGGCGCGGTCCAGCCGCGACTGGCCATAGCATTCATCCATTTGATCTGAGGATCAGATGACCCGGCAAATGTCCGTCCGCCCCAAATGGCTTCAGGATCTGTCAGGGCGTTCGGCCCGCGCAATTCCGGAGGATAGTTGTCTTGCAGCCACGCGCGCGCCTCGACGCGAAACGCCTCGAGATCGCTACCGCCGAAATCGGCCATAAAATCCTCCGCAAGCCTAATTGTCAGACCTCTACCTTAGCGTCCGCCGTGGCTGGAGCAAGTGATACGAACAACTGTTTGACCCTTAAACCTACGCTTCCGGCATCGTCTCAAGCCCCAAATCCGACTATGACTCTCTCGGATTGAAATGGTCCAAGGACTCTGCATGAAATTTTGGCGTGATCTACGGCCTGCCCTGTTTGCTGTGGCCCCGACGGTGGCCGCGCTTTTGAGCCTTGCTGCTGGGGTCATGCTGCTGGCGTCTGGTGCGACGCCTTCGGTGCCGGAACGCTTTATCGCTCTCTACGAAATCACGCCTGCAGCGCTTATTGAAGTCAGCCATTTTATTTCCAGCATACTTGGGCTGGTGCTGGTCATGTTGGCCTTTGGCCTTCGTGCGCGGCTCGATGGTGCCTGGGGCGCGACCATTGCCACAGTCCTGATCGCAGCCCCCTTGGCCTTGCTCAAAGGCTTTGTCTGGGAAGAGACGGCGGCCCTGATCGGTATTTCCTTAGTCTTCTTGCCGTTTCGCGGTGCCTTTCCGAGAAAGGCGCAACTTACTCGGATGGAGGTGACCCCGGGTTGGCTGCTCTCGGCCGCGGCACTTGTGGCGGGGGCCGGCATGCTGGGGCTGTGGTCCTTCCGCCATACAGACTATGCCGGGCAGCCATTTTGGAAGGCGATGATCGACCGGGACATGGCGCGATCTATCCGCGCTTGGGCCGGTGCCGCTGTCGCCCTGCTTGCCTTTGGGGTCTGGCGTCTTGCGGCGACGGCTGCAACCCCCCGTGTCGTTGGTGAAACCGACCCTGATTTTCAGCGGGTTCGAAGTATCCTGGCATCGGCAGAAGACGCAGAGCCAAGCTCCAACCTCGCCTTGCTAGGCGACAAGCGTTTCCTGTTCTCGGCTTCTGGTGAAAGTTTCCTGATGTTTGGGGTGCGCGGCCGCTCATGGCTTGCCCTCGGCGGGCCAGTCGGGCGTCGTGATGAGCGGCTTGAATTGCTATGGCGATTTCGCGAGTTGGCTGATGCCCATGCAGCGCGGCCTGGAATTTACGCCATAGGGGCAGATAATTTGCCCGATGTCGTTGAGCTTGGCTTTTCGATTCAAAAGGTTGGCGAAGCTGCAGCTGTGCCCCTTGAAAGTTTTCGGATCGAAGGCCGCCGTCGGGGAAATCTTAGGCGCGCCTGGCGCAAGGCAGGGGAGGAGGGGGCCAGTTTCCAGGTTTTAGCTCCGAACCAAGTCTCCGATCACCTGCCTGAGCTCGCAGCGATTTCCGACGCCTGGCTGGCAGCCCACGCGGGAGCGGAAAAAGGCTTCTCAATGGGCGGATTTAACCCTGGATATCTGTGCGAGTTTCCCGTCGCAGTTGTGCGATTTGAAGGTCGCATTGTCGCCTTTGCTAATCTCTGGATTACGGCTGCAAGATCGTCGTTTTCCATGGATTTGATGCGTTACACCGAAGATGGGCCCAAAAATATTATGGACTATCTGTTTGTCGAGCTGATCGAGTGGGGGCGCGAGCAAGGCTATGAGGCCTTCGAGTTCGGCATGGCACCCTTGGCGGGTCTAGAGGATCGGCCCTTGGCACCCATGATGTCCCGGGTTGGACGCCTATTTTTCGATCGCGGTGAGGATATCTATAACTTCCAAGGGGTTCGGAAGTTCAAGGATAAGTACGACCCCCTCTGGCAACCAAGATATATTGCAGCGCCCCATAAGTGGGCCATACCCTTGCTTTTGGCTGATGTGGGCTTGCTGTCGTCCGGGGGCGTGGCGGGCCTTGCCAAGCGTCCAAGAAAGTCTAGCGAAGTCTCGGCCTAGCCTTTAGCGCTTGGGGTCACCGTCCGGTTGTTATCCCAAGCAGGTTCACCAAGTGTACCAGCAGAACGATCGCCGCCGTGGCAGAGGCCACCATCATGGGCCGCCAAGGGATCAGCCTGGGCCCCTTCTGGATGTTGAATGGCCGGGCACCGCGCCAGCCAAACAGGCCGGTCGAAATGGCGAAGCCGATCAGCAATCCAATTGTCGTTTTTGTATCCATTACCGACGCCTAGCCCAATGAGGTCGGAAGACAAAGCTGCCGTTCGTCCACAGAAGATCAATGCGACCCCCTATATCTTGCGTTAAGACTTTGTATACACCCCAACAATCGGTGGTTAGCTTGCTCCGAGAGTGCCGGGAGAGCGATTCGGATGACGTCGGGCGCGCCTTGGAGCGTGAAGGGGATTGATCCTAAGGCCAGGGAGGTCGCAAAGGACCTTGCGCGGCGTTCGGGCATGACTCTCGGCGAGTGGCTGAATCAGATGATTTTTGAAGAAGATGGCCCTGAGGACATCTCGTCTGAGTCCTACTTTGCGGCGTCAGATTCTGGTCTGCGTGGTCCGGTCCGCACCTATTACGAGACCGGCCGAAACGAGCCGCAACCGCGGGCGGGCGCGACGACGAGCGCGCCATCGCGCTTTGAGGCACCAGAACACCCCGCTGATGAGATCAGCCGGGTTACCCACGCCTTAGACCGGTTGATCGAGCGGATCGAAACCACAGAGGGCCGCACCGGACTTGCCATATCCGGGGTTGAGCATTCGGTTCGTGAAGCTGCGGCTCGCATCGAGTCTGCCGAGCGCGAACATGTCGCTATCGCTGCACGCTTCGAAAATGCCGTTAATGAGACGCGAGAGGTGCAGGAGCAGATCGCCAGCCGCCTCAAGCGTGTTGAGTCGGAAGCTGCGGGCCCAAAGTCTGCGGAGGCGCTGAGGGGGCTTGAGGCCGCCCTGGGAAAGGTCGCCAATCATCTATATGAGGGTGAGGCTCGGACCCGCCGCACCCTAGATGGCCTTCGTGATCGTTTGACCCAGGTGGAAGCCGGCGACGGGGCTGTGAGTGCTGAGGCCATAGAGCAGGTCGTCTCTAAGATCGGCGAGCGGTTGATCGAGGCTGAATCCCGCACAAGCCAGGCGCTCGAGGGGTTGAGATCTTCGTTCTCTGGCCTGGACGACAGGATGGGGGCGTTGGAAAGCGGCGCCTCCCCAGGGATCGACCAAAAACTTGCGCGGCTTGCGACAGGACTGACCAGCCAGGTCGAAGCGGTGCGCAATGAGCTCGCGCGCAGCCTTCAAACCTCCAACGAGGGCCGATTTGATCGGATGGAGCGCAAGCTCTCCGAGATGACCAACCACGTTCGGGCGGCGGAACAGAAGTCAGCTCTGGCCATTGAACGTCTTGGGCATGAGGTCACCAGTGTTGCTGAAACACTGAGCCGCCGGGTCATTGGCGCAGAACAAAAGAGTGCTGATACCCTGGGCCAGGTGACCACTGAGGTGGGGCGTATCACTCAGGCCATGGAAAGTCGCTTTGCCCAGAATGACACGGTTCACGCCAATGCGATGGAGCGCCTGGGTGTTGAGATCAGCCGGATCAGTGAGCGGCTAGCCGAACGCATTAGTTCTGCTGAACGTCGGTCAGCTCAGGCCATTGATGAGGTCAGCGGTCAACTCGCCCGGGTGAACGAAAACATCGGTCAGCGAGTCGTTAGCGAGAATATCGTCGAGACCCTGCGCCACAATGAAGACCGAACGGCGCGCCTCCTTGCGGAAACCAAGGAAAAAATCGACCAAAGCCTCGCGGAAAATCAGCGGCAAATCGCCGAGACCTTAGCGACCCCTGCATTTAGCCAAGCCTTTGAGGACAGAGGCGATCCCTTTGGGGATCCAGAGCCTTTCCCAAGTTTCGCTGCGCAGGCCTCTTCGTCGAAGCCTGCAAACTATTCCACCAAATCAGGGTTCGCCACACCCACGCCGCTCGTGCGCACGCCCAATGCCCCTGTGCTTAAGGGCCCGGAGCCGATCGGGCAGCCTTCGGCGTTTGAAGCTAACAAGGGCAATTTTGACGAGACGGACTTCGAGGCCATAGACGCCTTTACCTCTGCGACGGGAGCCCGGTTTCCCGGCGACCTTGACGCAAGGGATCAACTTCCAGATTTCGCGACATCAGAGTCCAGCACCCCAGAATCGGCGATTTCGCACTTTGACACGGTTGCCTTCAATGACCCCGATGGCAATTTGCCGTCGCCAATCATGCCAGACCTTTCCCGGGCGCCTCCCAACCGGCAGACGGCTGAGCCTCAGCTTGGCAATGAGTCTGGTCGGCCCTTGACCACCCGTGAAGTCATTGAACAGGCCCGGGCTGCTGCAAGGGCGGCTGGGGAGGCAGAGGCCCAGAGCAAGACTAAGAAGGGAACGCGCAGCGGCTCCTTTCTCGACCGTTTAAGTCGTCCTAAGCGGCAGGCCGGAACGGCTCTGCAAACGGCGCTTATTATTGCCAGCGCAGGTGCGGCTCTGACCTTGAGCGCAGCTGGCTTCCTGCTGATGGAGGGTCGTGCTGGCGGCGAAACGCCCGACCGTGTGGCCCGGGCGATTGCGGCGGTTCGGTCAGATCCCACCAGCGAAATCGCCAGTTCAGAAGTCGATCCAGCTTCGCTGACTAAAGACCCCCGCGCGGCACTGGCAATTGCATCTCCGGATTTGGGCGCCCTTCCTCCGCCGACCTTAGATACGTCGGACCTTGCCGACCGGTTTGCAAAGGCTGCGGATGACGTCGAGGCCAAAAAGCCCGGCGCCCTCGAGGCCCTTAAGGCGATTGCGAACCAAGCCTATGCACCGGCGCAATTTTACCTCGCCAAAATGTATGAAAACGGGGACGGCGGCCTGAAGAAGGATCTCTCCGTTGCGCGCCAATGGACGAGCCGGGCTGCAGAAAACGGCGATAGGCGCGCCATGCATAATCTTGGCATCGCCTTCATAGAGGGCGTTGGCGGGCCAAAGAATTCCGTCACGGCAGCCCAATGGTTTCGGCGGGCAGCTGAGCTTGGCCTTGTCGATAGCCAGTATAACCTTGCTGCCCTCTACGAGCGCGGATTGGGTGTCAGTCAAAATCCCGCAGAAGCTTATCGTTGGTATCTTGTCGCGGCAAAAACCGGAGATGAATCCGCCCGCAAGCGCGCGGAACAGATCCGCCTACAGTTGAACCCGGATGCACGCATTGTTGCAGAGCGTGCGGCGGCCGCCTTCCGGCCCTCCACGCCCAGCGCGCCCACGGCTTCGGTGTTAACTGCAGGCCTTGGCACCGATGCGAGCGGCGCGGCAACTGTGCAAAAGGCGCTGTCGCGCCTAGGCTATTACCAGGGCCCGACAGATGGGTCCGCATCGCCGGCGCTCAACCTCGCCCTGGCCGCCTATCAGCGGGATCAGAACCTAAACCCAACGGGCGTGCTAGACCAGGCGACGGTTGCACGACTCTCGGTCTTTACCCACTAATGGGACGGGACTCCGCCAGATAGGAGTCTTCAGTGGCCCTGGATATTTACCTCCCGATTGCAGAAGTCTCGGTCAATGGCCCGCTCCTGGTCGCCTTGGGCGCTGGCGTGGGGTTTATCTCAGGCCTGTTTGGCATAGGCGGCGGCTTTCTTATGACGCCGATCCTGGTGTTTCTGGGCATTCCTCCGGCTGTCGCTGTCGCCAGCCTCGCCAGCCATGTTGCAGCGTCCTCGACCTCAAGTGTTATCTCCTACACCCGGGCCCGGGCTGTAGACTTTCGCATGGGCGGCGTTCTTGCATCTGGCGGTGTGGTGGGTTCGATCGTGGGGGTTGAAGTCTTCCGCTGGATCAGATTGATCGGCCAGGCTGACCTGGTGGTTTCGCTGTCCTACCTGATTTTCCTTGGCGTCATCGGCGGTCTCATGCTGTCGGAGTCCCTCACGACCATAATCCGGTCCCGCCGTGGCGGCAGCCAGCCCCAGAACCGCGATCGCCGTCCACCCCTGCTTTATGGTCTGCCCTTCAAGGTCAAGTTTCCTAAGTCCCGTATGTATATCAGCATAATTCCACCAATCGCTTTGGGGGTCTTTGTGGGTATGCTCTCAGCCATAATGGGTGTTGGCGGCGGCTTCATACTGGTGCCAGCCATGATTTATCTGCTGCGTATGCCGGCAAATGTGGTTGTGGGAACCAGCCTGTTTCAGATTATCATCACCACGACCCTGACCAGTGTGCTTCAGGCAGGTCGCAATCAGACCGTCGATATCGTGCTGGCGACATTGTTGCTTATCGGCGGGGTTATCGGTGCTCAGCTCGGCGCTAAAGCGTCCTCCCGGTTTCGCGCTGAGGAACTGCGGGCCATTCTGGCCCTCATTGTCCTGGCTGTTGGTCTGCGCATGGGCCTTGGCCTATTCCTGACGCCCACCGAACCCTTCGTACTTATGACAGGATCGGGGGGATGATGGTTCAAACAGCTCCCGTCCCGCCTAGCGTCTCTGCGGCTCTGACAACAACTGAAGTGCGGGTCACCTCGGGCTTTCAGGGTGCCCGCATTGTCCTATATGGCGCGGTTTTTGATCCAAGCCATCAACCCAGCGATATCGTGGTTCTTGTCCGTGGTCCCGAACAGCCAATTCGGATCGCACATAAGGTCCGCATTGCCGGTCTCTGGATTAATTCCCGGCCGGTCGTCTTCCATGGGGCACCTGGCTTTTACAAGGCAGCGTCCACGCGACCCTTGGATCAGATTGCGGGCTTTGGGGTACTCAGACGCCTGGGTGCGGGTATCGACCATCTGGCGATCAACGCCCCTGCCGAGCAAAGGGTCGAGACCCGATATGGCGTCAAGGACGTGGTCGTAAATCGCCTTGGGGCTGATTATCTGGACTGGCGCCAAGCTGTGGTGCGCCTCAAGGCGAAGATGGGCCTCTATGAAGAAGACGACCATGGCGTGATCTTTGTGGATCAGAATCTGTTCAAGGCTGACATCACCTTACCAACCGATGCGCCCATTGGCCGTTACCAGGCCCAAATCCTGTTGTTTCAGAACGGCCAACTCGTTTCCCAGCGGGTTAGGGAGCTGGATGTCAAGAAGGTAGGGCTTCAGCGCTCTCTGTATCTTTTTGCGCATTTTCATCCCTGGACCTATGGTCTCGTCTCGGTCAGCATCGCTCTTGCAGCAGGCTGGGCGGCGTCTGCGGCTTTTAGGAGGTCCTAGGTGGTGCAATCGGCTCCAAAGCGACTCTGGGCCATGGCGCTCTTCGGCCTCGCGCCCTTTCCGGTGTCTGCTGTGATCTATGCCTATGGCCCCAGCAGCTATTCTATCCATGGCTTGAATGTCCTGCTCACCTGGTCGGCCGTGACTATGGGCTTTCTAGGGGGCGTCAGGTGGGGCGTGGAGTCGGTTCGCGAGGAGCCTAACTTGGCCCGCCTGGCTGGGTCGACCATCTCGCCCTTTGCTGGCTGGGGGTTGTTGGCCCTGCGGCGATATGTGGATATCGACTGGATTGTCGGCGGATTTCTAGCAGCCTTTATTATCCAGTGGATGTTCGACCAAGCCGCTCCTGGCGTACCCAACAAGTATCCGCGCATGGTTACGGCTCTCACATTGGGCGCGGGTATTTCCTTGGCCATGGCCTTGGAAAAGGCCATGCGCATGTAGGTCAGTCGGGGCGGAAGGATCGCGGTCCGATGGCGTGGACACGATCTTGACCCAGGGCTCCGGCGATCACAGGGCCACCAAAGAGTCCATCAAAGGCTGGGTCTAGAATATTGAGGCCCCCGGCATAGGCCCCAAAGGCTGGGACAATCATCCGCGTGCCGTCTGTGACGAAGCACCTTCGCCTGACCGATCCGCGCGGCGAGGCCACCCGCGTGCAGGGATGAAGATGTCCAGAGACTTCACCCGATTGTCGTCCCGTCTGGGGTTCATGCCGCAGGATCAGCGCGCCGAAGTTAAGATCCTCAACAATATCACCTGGCAAATACTTGGGGCCCTCCGAGTCATGGTTTCCCAGGACCCAGACCAAGGTTCGGCCAAGCCCTATCGCGATCAGGGCCTCGGCATCTGAGGGGCACAGCCGCAGTTCGCCGGCATGGTCGTGAAAGGTGTCGCCCAACAAGACCAGGGTCTTCGGTGCTAGGTGCTCTACATCCAGGGCCAGTCGCCTGAGGGTGTCTCGTGAATCATAGGGCGGCAGGAGTTGTCCCCTGGCCGCATAGGCCGAGCCCTTTTCCAAGTGGAGATCGGCCACCACCAAGGTCGAGCCAGCTTCGAGCCAAAGGGCACCCGAGGCGCGCATTTCGACGGGCTCACCCTTTATCTTAAGGCTCAGCCCACCCGTCGCGGTTGGCGCAAGTCCTAGGCTCTGACCGTCAAGGATTAAGCTCACGCCATAGCCTCTGCAATCAGGTCGGCCTCTGCCTCGGCCAAGATCATATCGCCAGACTGCCCCGGGGTCCGCTCCTTGCCCAGCTCCAGCAGGATGGGCACGGAAAACGGCGAGACATGCTCTAGGTCAGCATGGCGGATATGACCCTTGATCCGCGCTAGCATCTGTCCGAGCCGGGCCACGTCGATCAGCCCCGTTGCCGCATCAGATCGGGCGCAGCCCAGTAGCAGATGGTCGGGCTGGTGCCGGCGCAGGACGTCGTAAATCAGATCGGTTGAGAAGGTCACCTGACGCCCTGACTTCTGATTCTCGCCGGGAAAGCGGCGCTCGATCAGGCCGCTAATCACAGCACACCCCTTGAAAGCTCGCTTCATCATGAAGCTGTCAGCAAGCCATGATTCCAGATCATCCCCCAGCATGTCCTCATCGAACAGGTCTTCGAAATCCAAAGTGCTCATCGGATTGAGCGCCCAGATCGCCACCGCATAGTCATTACAGACAAAGCCCAGGGGCCCCACTCCCAGCCGCTCCAGCCTTCGGGTCAGCAGCATGGCCAGGGTGGTGTGGGCCAGGCGTCCCTCAAAGGGATAGCAGACCAGGAAATTTCTCCGCCCCCGCGGAAAAGTCTCCAGAAGAAGCTCGCCTTCGCCAACAATCAACGACCGGTCCCTCTGGGCCTCCAGCCATGCGCGGACATCTGCCGGCAAGACCTTCCAGTGGTCCTGGTCGAACATGAGTTCCCGAACGCGCTTGGCCAGAAACGTCGAGATAGCGAATTTCGAGCCGCCCCAGGACGGCATTTTAGGATCCTTGTCTGTCGCCGCCTTCACGAAGACATCGAGCCCGGTCACTGCCACCAGACTCCAGACCTGACCGGCGAAGACAAAGGTGTCGCCGGGGTCGAGCATTTCCAGATAGCCCTCCTCGATCTCGCCGATCTTTCGGCCGCCGATCAGGCGCTTGCCCATGGCGACCCGGACCGAGAGCACAGCGGGGGATAGGATGGCCCCAACATTCAAGCGGTGCCTCTGGGCCGTGGCTGCGTCGCGCACCCGCCAGAGCCCATCCTGCGCCTTCACGATCCGTCTGAACCTGTCATAGACCTTGAGCGCATAGCCTCCGGTGGAGACGAAATCGACCACCTGCTCGAAGTCTTCCCAGGTCAAGTCGCGATAGGGCCCGCAAGAGACAAGCTCGTCATAGAGTTTCAGCAGATCAAAGGCCTCGGAACAGGCCAGGCCCATAATGTGCTGGGCCAGGACATCGAGGCCGCCGGTTCGGGCGGGCTCGCCGTCGAACCGGTTCTCGGCAATGGCTTCCCGGGCGGCTTGGCATTCCAGCATTTCGAACCGATTGGCCGGCACGAACAGGGCCCGCGAAGGCTCATCCAGGCGGTGATTGGCCCGGCCGATCCTTTGGACCATGCGGCTGGCCCCCTTAGGCGAAGCTAGCTGGATCACCAGGTCCACATCCCCCCAGTCAATGCCGAGGTCGAGGGTGGAGGTGCAGACCACGGCCCGAAGCTCGCCCCTGGCCATGGCTGCCTCGACCTTGCGCCTCTGCTCGGCCGACAGAGAGCCATGATGCAAGGCAATGGGCAGGTCATCCTCATTGATCCGCCACAGCTCCTGAAAGGCGAACTCGGCCTGGAAGCGGGTATTTACAAAAACCAGGGCCGTTCGAGCGCCCTTTATGGCCTGATAGACCTCTTCCATGGCATGTTTGGCCGTATGCCCGGCCCAGGGGACTCGGCCCTCCGATAGCAGCATATCCACCACAGGCTGGGCACCTGGGGGGCCTAGGACCAGATCTACGGTTTCTTCCGGTCGCGGCGTTTCGGCGGTGGTCTTTCCACCCCAGGCCATCCAGCGGCGGATGACGTCGGGATCATCCACCGTGGCCGATAAACCTACTCGACGCATGTTGGGAGCCAAGACCTGTAGCCGCGCTAGGGCCAGGGCCAGCAGGTCCCCACGCTTTGAGGCGTGGATGGCGTGGATCTCATCAATGATCACGCAGGACAGGTTCTCGAAATAGAGTCGGGCACCCTCCCAGGCACAGAACAGGGCCAGCTGTTCTGGGGTTGTCAGCAGGATATCCGGCGGCTTGATCCTCTGCCTTTGCTTGCGTGAGACCCCGGTATCCCCGGTCCGGCTTTCGGCCACGATGGGCAGGCCCATCTGCAGGATGGGGGCCATCAGATTGCGCTCTACATCCACAGCCAGGGCTTTTAGCGGCGAGATATAAAGGGTGTGAATGCCCTGCGGGCTATTGGCCGGCGGCCGCTCTGCCAGCTCGATCAGGCTGGGCAGGAAGCCCGCCAGGGTCTTGCCGCCGCCGGTGGGCGCGATGAGCAGGGCGTCACGCCCCGCCCTTGCCCGCGCCACCATGTCCAGCTGATGGGATCTTGCCTGCCAGCCACGTCCAGCAAACCAGCTGGCGAATCTTTCCGGCAGGAGGGGCGCGGCAGGGGACATGACCTGCCTATAGCATGTTCTCTTTTCGTTTCATCCTCAGGCTTTGGCCTGGGCCCGCAAAACGGCGTCGCGGATCAGGGGCAGGCGGTCATTGCCGAAATACATGTCGGTCTTGCCCACATAGATGGTGGGTGAGCCGAACCCACCCCTGGCAATGACCTCTTCGGTATTGAGCCGCAGCTGGTCCTTGACCTCGGTCTGGGCAATGCCCTCAAAGAAGGCGGTCGGATCGATGCCTACCTTTTCGCAGACGGCCTTCAGCACTTCGTCCTTTGAAATGTCCTGATCCTGGCTCCAATAGGCCTCGAAGACTGCCGTAGCGAAGTCGAGCATTTTGCCTTGAGGTTCCAGCCAGATGCAGCCGCGCATGGCCTTGACGCTGTTGACCGGAAAGACGCGGGGCGGGAATTTGATAGTCAGGCCGGTGAACCGAGCCCAGTCCTGCAGGTCCTTGCCCATATAGCGTGCCTTGGCCGGGACCGGCGTCTCCCTCTGGGCATAGACGCTGGGATTGACCGTATTAAAGATGCCGCCGACCAATATGGGTTTCCAGATGGTCTCGACCTTCAACTCCGTCTCCAGGGCCTTGAGATTTTCAAAGGCCAGATAGGTCCAGGGGCTGGAGCAGTCAAAAAAGACTTCGAGCATTTTGTCTCTTCCGGGGTCAGGCCATGGATGGGCTGTTTTCCAGCCGGGTCAGCCAGTAGTCAGCATCATAGGTCGGATCGTCGGTCAGATACCGCCAAAGCTGGATCCGGTTGACGAATTCCAGGCGGCCAGTGTCCTGCTCGAACCAGGGCTCCGGGGTCATCAGGGTCTGCTCGACACTGGGGGGCAGGGGACCTTTCAGGTAAAAGATCGGTCTCTGTTCGGTTTGAGGCTTCAGCGTTTCCAGATCAAATTGACGCACCTGGGTCTTGGAGGGGTTGATGCGGACCTTGAACATGGTCCGGGTCTCGTCCGACAGATTGACCCCGCCGCCATGCCAGATGCCGGAGTGGAGGAAGAGCAGGGTTCCGGCCTCACAGACCATGTGCTGCTGGCCGCGGATGTTCTGATAGCGGCCAAGCGCCACCTCGCTGACCTTGCGCAGGTGGGTGCCAGGTACGAACCGGGTTCCGCCCATGGGCCGGGTGACCTTGTGCGGATAGTACATGATCTGCAAATCAAAGGCCTGTCGGGGATCGATGGTGGAGTCCTGGTGGGTATGTTGGCTGACGCTCTCGCCACCCTCGTGATAGGCAGGTGGGAAGGTGACGTGCAGGAAGTGATGGTCAAAGACCGGAGCCTCGCCCACCAGACTGCGGATGGCTCCGGCCACGAGGGGTAGGTTCAGCAGGCGCTCAATTGCCGATCCCTGCGGATAGGTGCCTGACAGCGGTGTTCCCGCCGCCACCTGGGGAATATCGGCCCGGGCCAGGATCTCGCCATAGGTCCGCCGCAGCTTCTGGCCGGGGACGGCCGGAGCGATCTCGCCGATCGCATCTATGAACTGCTGGTTGATCTCGTCCGGCACCACGGCATCGAACCGCAGGAAGCCCCGGGCGACAAAGCTCGCCATCTGTTCAGCGCTGAGAAGCGGAAGGTCCCTCATGCATCCATCTCCACCAGTTGCTCGAAGAAGAATTCGTATTTGAGATAGCTGAGCTCGAATTCTTGGCCCCGGTTGTGGGGTAGGATTTGGGCTGCCTGAAAAAGCCGCCAGCCAGCCTTCAGGGCCTCGACACCCGTGGCGAAGGGGGGTTCGTCCTGATCGCCCGCCATGGTGCGGGTCGCGCCGGTTCCATCATATACCGCCCAGGCGACCACCGGGGAATCCAAGGCGGAATTGGCCAGATACAGAACCAGGACCTTTTGTCTTTGCATGGGTTCCCCAAACCTTTTCCTGATCATGGCCCACAGTGCGTCTGCTGGGAACAGGCTTAGTGGCGGAATCGACCGACTTCAGTTATGGAACGGAGCATGAACCTTGATCTCCTCCTCATCCTCGCCACCCTGTTCTTCGCGTCAGCCGTGGCTGCGGTGATCTGGGCCCTTTCAGAGCATCGCCGTGCGGGCCGGGCAGAGGCGCGGGTTCTTGTTCTTCAGGACGCGGTCGCCCGGGTACGGGTCCTTGAGGAAATGGGTGCCAAGACGGCAACCCTTCTCCAGGGCGAAGCGGTTTCAGCTATTGCCGAACAGGTGCTGAAACGCGCCGACGAGACCTTCCACAATCGCGAACAGCTGGCCCAGGCCCGGCTGGAGGCCCAGCTCAAGCCTGTCGCCGAAACCCTGGCAAAATTCCAAGAACAGGTGACGGCGGTCGAGAAGGTCCGGGCCGAGGAGTCTGGCGGCCTCAAGCAACAGATCGCTGATCTTATGCAGGCGTCGGCCGCGACCCAGGCGGAGACCCGCAAGCTGTCCTCCGCCCTGCGTCGCGGGGCTGGAGTCCAGGGTCGCTGGGGGGAACAGACCCTGCGCAATGTCCTTGAAGCTGCGGGCCTGAATAAGCATTACGATTTCACCGAACAGACCTCCACCGATACCGATGAGGGCCGCCGTCGCCCGGACGTGACCGTGCGTCTACCCGGTGGCGCGGTTTTTGTCATCGACGCTAAGTGCTCCCTGAACGCCTTCCTCGACGCTCAGGATGCGGGGGATGAGGCCCTGCAGGAAGCAGCCTATGTTCGCCATACTCAGAGCGTCCGCGCCCACTTCCAGGGTCTATCGGCCAAGGCCTATTGGGACCAGTTCGATGCGTCTCCGGACTTTGTGGCCATGTTCATCCCCGGCGATAGCTTCCTCGCCGCCGCCGTAGAGCGGGCGCCGGACCTGATGACGGAGGCCATGGACAAGCGTGTGCTGATCGTTACCCCCACTACCCTGTTCGCCCTGTGCAAGGCCGTGGCCTATGGCTGGCGGGTGGAGGAGCAGGCGGCAAATGCCCAGGAGATCTCGAAACTGGGCCGTGAACTCTACAAGCGCTTGTCCGTCATGGGCGGCCATGCCGCCGCTGTTGGCAAGGCCTTGGATCAGGCCGTAGGCCGCTACAACCAATTCGTCGGGTCCCTCGAGACCCAGGTTATGACCCAGGCTAAACGGTTTGAGGACCTCAAGGTCGATCACGAGGGCCGGGACTTACCCGATCTCTTGCCTGTCGAAACAGCTGTCCGGCCGTTTTCAAAGCTCTCAACCGTCGAAAATGATGATGACCCTGGGACGGTCCCTGCCTTGACGCTCAAGGGTCGGTCACCTAACTCCTGACCATCATGGCTATTCGCGACATCCTGGTTGTTCCTGATCCCATCCTGAAGCAGGTCTCTGCGCCAGTTGATGAGGTCGATGATGCCCTGCGTGTGCTCATGGATGACATGCTTGAGACCATGTACGACGCCCCCGGCATCGGCCTGGCCGCCATTCAGATCGGTGTGCCCAAGCAGGTCATCGTCATGGATCTGGCCGGCAAGGATGAGCCGCCTGAGCCGCGCTATTTCGTCAATCCGAAGATTATCTGGGCGTCTGAAGACACCGCTCCCTATGAAGAGGGCTGCCTGTCAGTTCCCGAAATTTATGACGAAGTCGAGCGCGCCGCCGAGGTGAAGATCAGGTATCTGGACTATCACGGCAAGGAAGTCACCGAACTGGCCAAGGGCTTATTCGCGGTCTGTATTCAGCACGAGATGGACCACCTTAAGGGCGTGCTTTTCATCGACTATCTTTCGCGTCTGAAGCGGGAGCGGGCGGTGTCCAAGGTCAAGAAGCTGGTCCGCGCCGCATAAACCTTCGTTTCTAAGGCCGCCGTTTCGGTCTAAACTCAGATCATGCGCCTCGCCTTCCTTGGAACACCTGACATTTCGGCTGCCTGCCTCTCTGACCTAGTGCAGGCCGGACACGAGATCGCCATGGTCTATTCCCAGCCCCCAGCCCCCCGAGGTCGCGGCCAGGATCTGAAACCCTCTGCAACCCATGCCATGGCCCTGTCCCTGGGCCTTGAGGTCCGCACACCGGTCTCTATGCGCGATCCCCAGGTCATTGCCGAATTCGCGGCCCTGAAGCTGGACGCTGCCGTGGTGGTGGCCTTTGGCCAAATCCTGCCTACTGCTGTGCTAGATGCGCCTAAGTTAGGCTCCTTTAATCTGCATGCTTCCCTGCTACCGCGCTGGCGGGGTGCCGCGCCGATCCAGCGGGCCATCATGGCCGGAGACGCCCAGTCGGGGGTTCAGGTCATGCGTATGACTGAGGGTCTGGATGAGGGTCCGATCTTAGCCGGAACTGTCCTGGATATAAGTCCACTGGACACGGCGGGCAGTCTGCATGACCGCATGATGGCGGCAGGTGCGGATCTGCTGGTCACGACCCTAAACGACATCGCCGCCGGTCGCGCAATTGAGACGCCTCAGGCCGCAGAGGGTGCGACCTACGCCAAAAAGATCAGGACGAAGGAAGCTCGCCTGAACTGGGAAAAGCCCGCCGTCGATCTGGACCGCAAGATCCGGGGTCTCTCGCCCTTTCCCGGGGCCTGGTTTGAGTTTGCGACTGAAAAAGGCCCGGTTCGGGTCAAGGTCCTATTGTCCCGGGTTGAAGATGGTGACGGCTCCCCGGGTGACGTCCTTGATGATGCCCTGCTGGTGGCGACAGGCTCCGGTGCCGTCCGCCTTTTGAAGGTTCAGCGGGAAGGCAAGGGCGCCCAGGACGCTGAGGTCTTCCTGAGGGGCACTACTGTGAACCCAGGAACAAGGTTCCTGTAATGCCCCGCTACCGTCTGATCATCGAGTATGACGGTGGGCCCTATTGCGGCTTTCAGGCCCAAGCCGACCTGCCTTCGGTTCAAGGTGCCCTCGAAGCCGCGGTACGGGCCTTTTGTGGCCAGACTCTACGGGTGGCGGCAGCTGGCCGCACCGACACGGGTGTGCATGCGACGGGGCAGGTCGTCCATATTGATCTCGACAAGGCTTGGCCCGCTGAGACCGTGCGCAACGCCCTAAACGCCCACCTGGCGAAGGAATCGGTGGTCGTCCTAGACGCCGCTGTCGCCGAAGGCGATTGGCATGCCAGGTTCTCAGCGACGGAGCGCCGTTATCTCTATCGCATCCTCAACCGCGCTGCCCCCGCGGCCCTCGAGCGGGGCAAGGTCTGGCGCCTGAAGGGCGATCTGAATGCGCAGGCCATGCACCATGCGGCCCAGGTCCTGGTGGGGCATCATGACTTCACCACCTTCCGCGACCTTAAATGTCAGGCCAAGTCACCGATCAAGACCCTGGACGTGGCGCGGGTCAGCCGGGTTGGCGATGAGGTACATCTGGTCTTTGAGGCGCGATCTTTCCTGCATCGGCAGGTCCGGTCCATGACCGGTACCTTGGCTCAGGTCGGCCTCGGGCGCTGGACAGCCGCGGACGTCAAGGCGGCACTCGAGGCCCGGGACCGACAGGCCTGTGGCCCGGTGGCTCCGGCAGACGGCCTCTATCTCACAGGGGTCAGTTATCCAGCCTTGGAAAATGTCACGAAATAGCTGCGGATAATTTCCCGATAGACGGCCTGTAATTGCAGGATTTCTGACACTGGCGTCCGCTCATCGACCGAATGCATGGTCTTGCCCACCAGACCCACCTCGACCACTGGACAGAGGGCGCGGATGAACCGGGCGTCGGAGGTGCCCCCCGTGGTCGACAGGTCTGGCGGTGATCCGGCCACAGCCGTCACGGCCGAGCTGATCAGCTGGGTGAAGTCCCCGGGCTCGGTCAGGAAGGCCTCGCCGCTGATGGTCGGCTTGACGATGATATTGCCCTGGAACCCTTCCTGAGCGGCGATGGCCTCGTCGGCAATCCAGTCGGCCAGGCTCTGGCCGGTATGATTGGGGTTGAAGCGGATATTCAGCCGGGCCCGCGCCTCGGCCGGGATCAGGTTGGTGGTGGGATTGCCCACGTCCACGGTGGTCAGTTCCAGGTTCGAGGGCTGGAACCCCAGATAGCCCTGGTCCAATTCAGTATCTTGAAGCTTAGCCAAGAGGGCGACCAGGACTGGGATCGGATTGGCGGCGCGATGGGGATAGGCCACGTGGCCCTGAATACCTTCGACGGTGATCTCCACATTGATCGAGCCCCGTCGGCCGATCTTGACCATGTCGCCGAACCGTTCAGAACTCGTGGGCTCGCCGACAATGCAGTGATCGATCACTTCACCCTCAGCCTGCAGGGCCTGGACGACCTTAACCGTACCGTCTGTGGCCACGCCCTCTTCATCGCCGGTGATCAGGAAGGAGATCGACCCCTTCACCTCGCCTGCCTCGATGGCGTCGGCACAGGCTGCAGCGAAGGCGGCGACGGCGCTCTTCATATCCACAGCGCCGCGGCCGATCAGCACGTCCTCGATAATGTCTGCTGAAAAGGCCTCGCGGCTCCAGGCGGCGGCATCGCCCACGGGTACGACGTCGGTATGGCCTGCAAAACAGAGATTGGGGCGAGCAGACCCATACCGGGCATAAAGGTTCTCGATCTGACCAAAGGTCATCCGGCGACAGGCAAAGCCCAGACCGCTCAGGGTCTGCTCGACAATGTCCATGGCACCCGCATCGGCCGGGGTGACCGAGGGACGACGGATTAGGGCTTGGGTTAGGCTGACCGGATCAATCATGGTGGTCCTCTTCGCGCGTGCTGCAGCCTATTCCCGCAGCAGTTCGTTGATCGATGTCTTGGAACGGGTCTGGGCGTCGACCGTCTTCATGATTACAGCGCAATAGGTCGACGGCATGCCCTCGTGCGGGCTTGGCCGGCTGCCAGACATGATCACGGAATAGGGCGGGACTTCGCCGGTGATCACCTCGCCGGTCCTGCGGTCAATGATCGGGGTGGTGGAGGTCAGATAGACCCCCATGGAGAGGACGCTGCCTTCGCGGACGATGACGCCTTCGGCCACTTCGGACCGCGCTCCGATGAAGCAATTGTCCTCGATGATGGTCGGATTGGCCTGCAAGGGTTCCAGAACCCCGCCAATGCCTGCGCCGCCGGACAGGTGCACATTCTTGCCGATCTGCGCGCAGGAACCGACCGTGGCCCAGCCGTCGACCATGGTGCCCTCATCCACATAGGCGCCGATGTTCACAAAGGAGGGCATGAGCACCACATTTCGGGCAATGAAGCTGCCACGGCGGGCGACACAGCCAGGCACGGCGCGCAGGCCGGCCGCTTCGAAACGGGCGGCGTCCCAGCCAGTGAACTTTGATGGCACCTTGTCCCAATAGGGGCCCGGCGCATCAGCCTCGATCAGGCTGTTGGCGGTCAGGCGGAAGGACAAGAGAATGGCCTGCTTGGCCCACTGGTGGGTGGTCCAGACCCCATCATCGCCACGGCTGGCGACCCGCAGGGTTCCCGCATCCAGGCGGTTGAGGGTTTCCTCGACGGCCTCGCGGACCTCGCCCTTGGTCGCGGTGTTCAAGGTATCCCGGGTATCCCAGGCGGCTTCGATTATGGACTTCAGATCATTGGACATGGTCAGGCTTCTCTCAGACGGGCGCTTTTTAGAAAGGGCGCGAGCTTTGCGGTCTTGTGGTCGATAAAGAGGGCGGTGGTCTCTGCCGCCCGGGGCCCAACCATGACGGTGGTCATACCAAGATCCTTGGCGGGCTTCAGGTTACGCTCACTGTCTTCAAAGAAGGCCGTGGCCACAGGATCAAGTCCATGGGCAGCGATCATGCGCTCAAACCCCACGGGGTCCGGCTTAGGCACAAATCCGAAGGAATGGATGTGGAAGACCTCTTCAAACAGGTCGGTCAGACCCAAATGCTCCAGAACCCGCTCTGCGTGCCGGTCGTCTGCATTGGTGAAGATGAACCGTCTTCCCGGTAGGGCCTTCAAGGCCTCTAGCAGGTCGTGATCCCGGGCCAGTACATCCAGGGACAGGTCGTGGAACAGGGCATGGAAGTCGGCTGGGTCGGTCCCGTGATTGAGCATCAGCCCCTTCAGGGTCAGACCGTGCTCAGCGAAATACTTTTTTTGAAGCACATAGGCTTGGTCATGGGGCAGGCCAACGGCCTGAGCGACGAAGTCCGTCATCCGGCCTTCTACCTGCTTCATAAACCCGGAGTCCTCAGGATAGAGGGTATTATCCAGGTCGAAGAGCCAGGTATCTATATGGGCGAGGTCCGGGCTCATGCGGTGATGAGCGTGCCCGACCCGTGTTCAGTAAACAACTCAACCAGCATGGCGTGCGCCCGGCGACCATCCAGGATGACTACGGCTTCAACCCCGGCCTCAACCGCGGCAATGGCGGTTTCCAGCTTTGGGATCATGCCACCTGAGGCGACGCCAGAAGAGATCGCTTCACGGGCTTCGGCGACGGTGAGTTGACGGATCAGTTCTCCGTCAGCACCAAGCACCCCGGCCACATCGGTCAGCAGGAGCATGCGCTTGGCATTCAAGGCACCGGCCAGGGCACCAGCAACAGTGTCGGCGTTGATATTATAGGTCTGGCCGGTCTCGGACACACCAATCGGCGCAATAACTGGGATGTAGTCATGTTCGGCGGAAATCAGGCCCTGGATCAGTTGCGGATCAATCCGGGTGGGTTCGCCCACAAAGCCCAGATCCACCACCTGCTCGATCAGGCTGTCGGGATCCTTTTTTGTGCGGGTGACCTTTTCAACCGTGATCAGCCGCGCGTCTTTTCCCGATAGGCCCACCCCGCGTACATCAGCTTCGGCACCGGCTAGGGTGATCCAGTTGGCAATTTCCTTATTAATGGCACCCGACAGGACCATTTCGGCCACTTCCATAGTGGCCTCATCGGTGACGCGCAGACCGTCAACAAAGGTCGACTTAACTCCGGCCTTGTCCAGCATGCGGGAAATCTGAGGTCCGCCGCCATGGACGACCACGGGGTGAAGACCCAGGAGTTTCAAAAGAACGGCATCGGCGGCGAACAGCTTGGCGGTGTCTTCCTGGCCCATGGCATGACCGCCATACTTGATGACCACGGTTTCGCGGTCATACTGCTGGATGAAGGGCAGGGCCTCAGCCAGGGTTTTGGCGGTGGCCCAGCCTTGTTCTTCGGAGCGGGACTCCCGGTCTGACGTCTGGCTCAATTCTCACGCCTCCCACCAATTGGAGCGCTCCGATAGCGGACCCTGGCCTGTCTGTCACGCCGCACCCTTGTCATTGTCCTGTCGACGCAACATGGGATCGTGCTAGCAAGATGAAAATCCAATTTGATTGAGACTGATCATGCGCCTCATCGCCCTGTTCGCTACTGCTGCTGTTCTTGCTTTGTGCGGGGGTGGAGCTCAAGCCAAGACTGTAGCCTTGACGGCTGACAAGCTCCTCGATGTCGCCACAGGTAAGGAAGCTGACAAGCCCCAGGTGATTATCGTCGATGGCCGTATCACCTCGGTTGGCCGTCAGGGTGATGCGGTGCCAGCCGGCGCTGAGCGCGTTGATCTGCCAGGCGTTACTCTGCTGCCGGGCCTGATCGACATGCATACCCACATCACCTCATCGCCGCTTTACAGCGGCTTCAATTCGCTTCTGTTCACTGACAGCTTCTGGGCGGTGATTTCCACGGCCCACGCCAAAACCACGCTGAATGCCGGCTTCACGACGATCCGAAATGTGGGGGCCGACAATTTCGATGATGTTGGTCTGCGTCAGGCGATCGATGCCGGGTTTGTCATTGGGCCGCGGATCGTAACGGCGACCCACGCCATTGGTGCCACGGGCGGTCATTGCGATTCCACCTTCTTCCCGCCGTCTATGAACCAGAAGGGTTATGCGGTGATCGATAGCCCCGATCAGGGCCGCCAGATGGTGCGGCAACTGCACAAATACGGGGCTCAGGTCATCAAGATCTGTGCGACGGGGGGGGTCTTCTCCCACGGCGATACCCCGGGGGCCCAACAAATGACCTTTGAAGAAATCAAGGCCATTGTCGACGAAGCCCATGCCACCGACATGAAGGTTGCCGCCCACGCCCACGGAGCCTCCGGGATAAGGGCGTCCATCCTGGCTGGGGTCGACACCATCGAACATGTCAGCCTTGTGGATGACGAAGGTATCAAGCTGGCGCTCCAGAAGGGCACCTATTTCGGCATGGATATCTACAATACCGACTACACCCAGGCCGAGGGCAAGAAGAACGGCGTGCTGGAAGAAAACCTGCAGAAGGACCGGGATATCGGCCTGATCCAGCGTCAGAATTATCAGAAGGCTCTAAAGGCTGGGGTGAAGATGATCTTCTCCTCCGACGCTGGCGTTTATCCGCACGGTGACAACGCCAAACAGTTTGCCACCATGGTCCAGTGGGGTGCGACCCCGCTTCAGGCGATCCAGTCAGCGACCCTCACCGCCGCAGAGGCTCTGGGTCAGGGCAAGGATGTGGGCCAGATCAAGGTTGGTGCCTATGGTGATCTGGTGGGCGTTGCCGGTGACCCCCTGAAGGATGTCACCCTACTTCAGCACCCCGTCTTCGTGATGAAGGGCGGCGACACGGTCCGCCGCCCCTGATCCTGGTCCCGGATCAAAGGCTCCGGGCCACCACTTCCTTCATGATCTCGGACGTGCCGCCATAGATCCTCTGAACCCGGGCGTCGCGCCAGAGGCGAGCAATGGGGTATTCATTCATATAGCCTGCGCCCCCATGCAATTGCAGGGCTGCGTCGCAGACCTCCCACTGGAGTTCGGTGTGGAAGAGCTTGGCGGCTGACGCCTCGGCGGCTGTCAGCTCTCCCTTGAGGTGCTTGGCCATGCACCAGTCCAGATGCGCCCACCCGGCCTGAAGCTTGGCCTTGAGGCCCGCCAGGGTGAACCTGGTGTTCTGGAAATCGAATACGGTCTGGCGGAAGGCCTTCCGCTCCTTCGTGAACTTGACGGCCTCGTCGAAAGCCCGCTGGGCGCCTGCCTGGCCGGCAATGGCGATCTGCAGGCGCTCCTGGGGCAACTGGGTCATCAGATAGATGAAACCCTTGTTCTCTTCGCCGAGGCAGTTGGTGATCGGTACCCGGACATCCTCGAAGAACAGCTCGGAGGTGTCGGCGGAGTTCTGGCCGATCTTGTCGAGGTTGCGGCCGCGCTTGAAGCCGCTGCGGTCGGCCTCCACCAGGATCAGGGAGGTGCCCTTGGATCCCTTGTCCGGATCGGTCTTGGCCACCAGGACGATGAGGTCTGCGCTCTGGCCATTGGTGATGTAGGTCTTGGAGCCATTGATCACATAGTGATTGCCGTCCTTGACTGCGCTGGTCCTCACCCCTTGGAGGTCAGAGCCAGCGCCGGGTTCGGTCATGGCGATGGCGATCACGACCTCGCCCGACACCATGCCCGGCAGCCAGCGCTGCTTCTGCTCTTCAGAGCCATAATTGATGATGTAGTCGACGACGATGTCGGACTGCAGGGTGATGCCAGCGGTGGACCCGGCATAGGACAGCTCTTCGCCGATGACGGCATTATAGCGGTAGTCCAGGGCCAGGCCGCCATACTCGGTCGGAACCTGAGGGCAGAGTATGCCCGCCTCGCCACAGGCCAGCCAGAATGACCGGTCGACGACACCCTGTTCCTCCCACTTATCGAGGTTTGGAATCAGGTGCTGGGCATAGAACTTTCTGACCTGATCGCGGAACAGGTCCAGGTCAGCGTCGTAACAGGCGCGTTGTGCGGAATCGAGCATGGCGGGGTCTCCGAGTCAGGATGTCGACCCCAATTAAACCCCTTCACCCAAGGTCACGCCAGTGGCTGAAATCGATCTAGGCGGCGACCGCGCAGGCCGCAGCAATCTCGGCGCGGAGTTCGGGCAAGCCCGTTCCTTTTTCAGAGGATGTCGCCAGTACCTTTGGATAGGCAGCAGGGCGCTTGGCAATGGCAGCCTGGGTTCTGGCGACCACGGCATCCACTTCTGATGGCTTGATCTTGTCAGACTTGGTTAGGACGATCTGGTAGGACACAGCGGCCCGGTCAAAGGCGTCCATGGGTTCAAGGTCGACCTCCTTAAGGCCATGCCGGGCGTCGATCAGCAGATAGGCCCGTTTCAGGTTTGGCCGTCCCCTCAGATAGTCGCGGCCAAGGTTTTGAAACTGCTTGACCGTGCCCTTGGAGGCCTTGGCCCAGCCATAGCCCGGCAGGTCAACGAGGCGCAGCTTCTCGTCCAGGACAAAGAAATTCACTTCCCGAGTCCGGCCAGGTTCATTAGAGGCCCGAGCCAGATGCTTCATGCCCACTAGGCCATTGATCAGCGAGGACTTGCCGACATTTGAGCGTCCGGCAAAGGCCACTTCTGGCAGGTCTGCCGGCGGCAGGCCATCCATGGCCACCGCGCCCATCATGAAGGCGGCTTGGCGCGCAAACAGGACGCGGGCGTCTTCTAGCTGGTCCTCTGTGTAGTCGGACGTCACGCCCTTGCGCCAGGGGACTTCCCGGTCAGACGGCCGAGTATGTCGTCCACGGGATTATCCACCTTGAAGCGCCGCATGATCACATACTGCTGCAGAATGGTGAGCACGTTTGACCATGTGTAATAGATCAGCAGGCCGACGGCCAACTGGCTGAGCACGAAGGTGAAGATCACCGGCATGAACTGCATCATGCGCTGCTGGACGGGATCTGGGGCTGGGGGGCTCATCTGCATGGAGAGCCACTGGGTAAAGCCATACATCAGCGGCCAGACCCCCACATGCAGGCTGCCGGCCAGCAGGGTTCCGATCAGGGGCGCGGTCGACGGGTCCCAGGGAATGATGCCGAAAAGGTTGAAGATCGTGGAGGGGTCGCGGGCGGAGAGATCCTGAACCCAGCCATAGAAGGGCGCGTGCCGCATTTCTATGGAAACGGACAGCACCTTAAACAGGGCCAGGAAGACCGGAATGGTCGCCAGCATGGGCAGGCAGCCCATGAGCGGGTTGATCTTCTCTTTTTGATAGAGAAGCATCAGCTCCTGCTGCTGCTTGGCAGGATCGTCCTTGAACTTCCCGCGGAGAGCTTCGACCTCCGGCTGGATCTTCTTCATCTTGGTCATGGATTCGTAGCTGAGATTGGCCGGATAGAAGAAGGCCAGACGAACCAGGACGGTGAGGGCAAGGATGGCGAGGCCGAAGTTCCCGACCAGATTGTAGAATTGTTCCAGGATCCAGAAGATCGGCTTTGTAAAGAAGTAGAGCATGCCCCAGTCCACGGCGTCCACAAACCGTGGAATGCCCAGGGAGGTCTCATAGCCTTTCAGGACGGGAACGGTCTTGGCCCCGGCGAAGAAGTGACTGACGTGGGTGATTTGGCCGCCAGCGGCGACAGCGCGGGGCTGGCCCAGGAAGTTGGTCTCATAAATGTCCACCGAGGCTGTCGGTGTGACCCGGAAGGCAGCGTGGATCTGTTCCTTCTGGTCGGGGATTAGGGCCGCAAGCCAATATTTGTCGGTGATGCCCAGCCAACCGCCCTTGGCGCTGAAGTCTTTCTCGCCGTTCTTCTTGAGGTCCTTATACTTCACCAACTGCAGAACCTTATCCATTACGCCCACAGCGCCCTGATGGGCGTTGGATGTGTCTAGGGCCGGTGCGCCCTGCCTCTGGATCGAGGCATAGGGGGCGACAGTGATGGAGGCTGGGGTGGCATTGGCCAGGGTGTCGCTGACCGTGAACATGAACTTGTCGTCGATTTCAATCTTACGGACGAAGGTCAGGCCCTGGCCATTGCTGTAGGTCAGGACCAAGGGATGACTAGGTGCCAGCTTATCGCCCTGCGTCAGGGTCCACTGGCTTGTGCTCGTCGGCAGGCCTGGCAGGTTTGCGCCCGCCCAACCAAACTCCGCGAACCAAGCGTGTTCTGCGCCCTCAGGCCTCAGCAATTCCACCGCAGGAGATTTGGGGTCCACCGTCGCGCGGTAGTCCTTCATAAAGAGATCATCGATCCGGGCACCCTTCAAGGCGACGGAGCCCGATAGCGATGCAGTATCAATCTGCGCCCGGGGGCTGGCCGACAGGGCCGCAGATCGGGAGACGAAGCTCGGCTTGGCGGCGACGCCGGGAACGCCGACGCCCTTGCCATTGGGTTGCGCCGTCGCGGCCGCGGTTTCCCGGGCCTTCAGTTCGGCCTGCATCCGCTTGGTCTGCGGTCCCATGACCAACACCTGATAGGCGAAGAGCAGGGCAATCGCGCAGATGGCGAAGATGAAGGTATTGCGATTGGAATTGTCGTCGGGCATGCGGCGCGCACTCAAATCGAAGGAGGGGGTGCGCGGTGTTTCGCGCCTACAGGGCTTTGGCTCTCGGCGCGCAGGCTTAACAGCGCGCTTTTCACATCGTCAAGCAACCGTCCCCAAGGTCGGGTTGGCGCGCCATTGCGTGCGATCAATACATAGTCCTGACCGGGGCGGCCGAAAAGGGGGACAAGTTGCTGAGCCGCGGCCCGCATGCGCCGCTTGGCGCGGTTACGGACGACAGAGCCGCCGATTTTCTTTGTGGCGGTAAAGCCGACTCGCACGGTCGGTTCATCATCCTGTCGGGCGCGGGCCTGCATGACGATGGCACCCTTGGCGCACGACTTTCCCTTCGCCGCAGCGAGGAAGTCGGGCCGGACTTTAAGCCGGATAATGGGAAAATTGGGCTCCGACATTCGGACGCCCCAGGATTCCGAAGATTAAGCGGAAAGCCGCTTACGGCCCTTGGCGCGCCGACGCGCGATCACCTTCTGGCCGTTCTTGGTGGCCATACGCGCGCGCCAGCCGTGACGGCGCGCACGCACGAGACGGGAGGGTTGAAATGTGCGCTTCACGAGAATGGCTCCGGGTCGAAATCGAGCGGCGGGGAATAGGGGATGGGCGGGGGTATGTCAACCGACTCTGACGATTGAAGAATTCCTAGTCTCGAAAATATCGGATCCCCCTACACATCAGAGATCCGGCTGCACGATGGTCTTACCCACCACCTTGCGGTCGGCCAGGGTATCGAAGGCAGGGCGCCAGTTGTTAAGGCCGAAGGTTTCGTGGACTCGCGGGTTGACCTGGCCCTCAGCAGCGAGGTCCCAGATCGCCTGATTGTTGGCCCGGCCTTTTTCGGGGAATTGGCGGCCATATTCTCCGGCCCTCACCCCCATGACCGAAAAGCCCTTGATCAGGGCGTAGTTGACCGGCAGCACAGGCAAACGTCCAGAGGTGAAGCCGATGGAGAGAATGGCACCGTCAAAGGCGATGCAGCGGACGCTCTCGTCGAAAATGTCGCCGCCCACCGGGTCATAGATGACATCTGCGCCGCGCCCGCCGGTGATCTCTTTCACCTTGTCCTTAAAGCCGCCTGTGACATTTACGATGGCGTCGGGCTGATATTCCTTTTCGATGATGGCCAGTTTTGCGTCTGAGGCCGAGGCGGCGATCACCTTGCACCCAAGGACCCTGGCCAGGTCGACACAGGCCAGCCCCACACCGCCGGCTGCCCCATGCACCAGGACCCAAGCGCCCGGTTCAACCTTGGCCCGGCTGACCAGGGCGACCCAGGCGGTGAGATAGGCCACCTGATAGCCCGCAGCCTGGCCAAAGCTTAAGGTCTCTGGCTTGCGGTGCAGGGCCGCGGCCGGGCTGCAGGCGAACTCAGCAAAGCCGCCGGTTCGTGAGCCACCAGCCACTTGGTCGCCGACCTTCCACTGGGTAACGCCCTCGCCGAGCGCCACCACTTCGCCCGCCAACTCCATGCCCGGTGTGAAGGGGACCTGAGGCTTGTGCTGATGTTCGCCCCGGGTTTGCATAAGGTCTGGGAAGTTGACCGCTGAGGCCTTGACCTGGATTAGAACTTCGCCCGGCCGAGGGTCAGGGGTCGGAATATCCTTGACCACGCAGCCAGCATATTCGGCTGCTAATTCTTCAACCACGAGGGCGCGCATATGGATCGTCTCCCATTGGGCGGCCCTCCGCAGGACCCGCCTCGCTTACTTATCCTGTAGTCCGTTCACGCCGCTGAGGATCATGGTTACGGCGAAGTCTGTGGCCGACTTGGTGTCGAACGGACGGCGCATCAACATGCGATCGCCCACCTCTCGCGCTACGCCGATACAGGCTGCTGCGAGGAAGTCAGGATCGACGTCCTTGGCACCGCCCCTGGCGATCTCATCGACAATACAGTCGCGCACCTCTGCGAACACCGCCTGCATTTCCGGGGTTTCGCCTTTTATGTGCAGATGTGGTTCTTCCGGGGGCCGCTGGGCGAGCCAGGACTGACGCGCATCCGCTAGGAAATCGAAATAGGCGGCTATGGCAGCGCGAACAAAGCTTTCCCAGTCCGTGGCCTGGGCCCTCTGCGCCTTCAGGATCGGTGCAAAACGCCGGGCGCCGTCAGCCGATAGGGCGGCTGCCACTTCCTCTTTGGAATTATAGTAATTGTAGAAGGTTCCCGCCGCCAATCCCGTGCGCCGGACGATGTCTCGAACGGTGACATTGTCATAACCCAACTCGCCAAAAACCTCCCGCGCAGCATTGAGAATGGCTTGGCGGTTCTGCACCTTGGTTTGCTCGCGCTTGCCAAGGGGGAGATAGGCGACTTGAGGCATTAGAACTCGAACTCAAAAAATGACAGGTGTCACTATAAGCCCCGTTCCCCGATTGCAAAGCCTAATAGCTGGAGCTCAGGGGGGCAGAGCTGCACCCGGCGCGACACTGACTCCAGCTGGCTGGGCAGTCGTCGATCTGATTTCCGGCCAGACAGAAATAATAGGTCTGGGCGCAGGACATTCGGCATTGCTGGGCCACTCCCCCCAAACGGGGGCTTGCCGAAGGCAGGGGTTGGATGACCCCCTGGGCGCCATACGCAACGGGATCAAGGCCGATGGCCCGACGAATGGACGTGGTTGAGCCCCCATTAGAGGCGCTTTGGGACACCGCACCTCTTAGGCTTGGCCCTGCGGGCTCTTGACCGGTCGTCCCGCGCAGCTGCTGGGCTTGTCCCGTGCTGGCGATGGCCAAGCAGACCAATAGGATGCGAAGGGAGCGGACCATGGAGGGAGTTTCGGCCCAGCCCTATTAAAGGCCGGTTAACCATGATTTCCGCCAATTGGCTGTCTTTCGCAGCCATTTCGTGAAAAACGGGGCGTTCTGGAGCAAAGACCCGTAAGCTGCCTCAAGTGTTCGGCGCACGGTTTTGACCTTGGATTTGGGGATAGTGTCTTGGCCGCGTCCGCGGGACCTGAAATTGAACGGCTGATCGCCCTTCTGTCTAAGCTGCCTGGTCTTGGGCCAAGATCGGCGCGCCGAGCGGCCCTGGCCTTGCTCAAGCGCCGGGATCAATTGCTTATACCTCTATCAGACGCCCTATCTCAGGCCGCAGCCAAGGTGCGGACTTGTCAAATTTGTGGGGCATTAGATACCCAAGATCCCTGCGCCATTTGCACAGATCCCAGCCGCGATCCGGCCCTGATCTGCGTGGTGGAAGAGGTCGGTGCCCTTTGGGCCATGGAGAGGGCTAGCGCCTTCCGCGGGCGATATCACGTCTTGGGTGGCCTATTGTCGGCCCTGGATGGCATTGGCCCGGAGGCCCTCAGGGTGGGTCCGCTGGTGGCGCGGGCCGGGGCAGGGGAAATTCGTGAAGTGGTCCTGGCCCTGCCAGCCACAGTCGATGGGCAGACCACGGCCCATTACCTCGCGGAGAACCTCGCCCGGGCGGACGTGGCTGTGACCATGCTCGCCCGCGGCGTGCCTGTGGGTGGGGAACTGGATTGGCTTGACGATGGCACCATAGCCCAGGCCATGCGGGCGCGGCGTCCGGCATGAGCGACGCCGTTGGAACCCTGGAGTCCGCCATCGCCCATGGTGTTCGTATGCTGGGCGCGCGCCCTGATCTTGCCGAGCAGCAGGCCAGGGAAATTCTGCAGGTCGCCCCTGGCCATCCCGCTGCGCTTCTTTTGATGGCACAAGCTCAGAGGCTCCAGGGCCAGTCGAGCCTAGCCTTGCAAACTCTAGAGCCCTTGGCGGCCTCCCAACCCAAATGGCCACCAGCCCACCTGGAGTTAGGTCTGGCCAGGGCTGATCTTGGTGATAGCCAAGCTGCCCTGAAGGCCCTGAACCATGTGGTGCGCCTTAAGCCTGACCTGCCTGAGGCTTGGAGTGCCCTGTCTCAGCAAAGGCGTCTCCTGGGCGACAGCCCTGGCGCCGATGAGGCCCAGGCCCGCTATCTCGGGGTGGCGATCCAGGACCCCATCCTGCTGGAGGCCGGCTCTGCCCTGGCAGAGGGCAAACTGGCTGTGGCCGAGCACCGCCTACGCGATCTTCTTAGGTTGCGTCCCGACGAAACTGCGGCCCTGCGCATGCTAGCCGAGATCGCCACGCGATTAGGCCGTTATGAAGACGCCGAGGCCATACTGCTGAGATGCCTTGAGCTGGCCCCCAAATTTACTGCCGCCCGGCACAATCTGGCGATTGCCCTCTATCGCCAGACCAAGGCGGCTCAGGCCCTGGCCGAGGTTGAGATCCTGCTCAAGGATGATCCGCGCAATCCCAGCTATCGCAACCTCATGGCCGCCGCCCTTGGCCAGATGGGCGACTATGAGCAGACTATCGCCGTCTATGAGGCCCTGCTGAAGGAATTTCCGGCCCAGCCAAAGGGCTGGATGAGCTATGGCCACGCCTTGAAGACCGTTGGCCGTCAGGCCGACGCCATTGCCGCCTATCGCAAGGCCTTAGATCTGGCACCCAATCTTGGGGAGGTCTGGTGGAGCCTGGCCAATCTTAAGACCGTCAAGTTCAGCGATACCGACCGGGTCGCCATGCAGGGGCAACTGGATCGTTTAGACCTTTCGGAAGAGGACCGGTTTCACTTGGACTTCGCCTTGGGCAAGGCGTTTGAAGACGTCGCCGCCTATTCTGAGTCCTTTGATCATTACGCCGCCGGCAATGCCCTGCGGAAAAAGGGTATGGGCTATGACGCCGAAGAGACGACGGGCCATCTGCATCGCTCCCAGGCCCTTTTCACCCCAGCCTTTTTCGAGTCGCGCCAGGATTATGGTGCCCAGGCTGAGGATCCGATTTTCATTCTAGGCCTGCCCCGGTCGGGCTCGACCCTCATTGAACAGATCCTGGCCAGCCATTCGGCCATCGAAGGCACCATGGAGCTGCCGGATATTCCGGCCATCGCCAAGCGCCTCGGGGCCCGCCGGCGGAGCGATCAGGAGTCTGCCTATCCAGAGGCGCTCCAAGACTTGTCGGCGGAAGATTGTCGGGCCCTGGGGGAAGAATTCCTGGCCCGGACCCAGCATCAGCGAAAGCTCGGCCGCCCCTTCTTCATCGACAAAATGCCGAACAATTTCGCCCATGTGGGCCTAATCCATCTGATCCTGCCCAAGGCCAAGATTATTGACGCCCGCCGTCACCCTCTGGCCTGCTGCTTTTCTGGATTTAAGCAGCACTTCGCCCGGGGCCAGGGCTTTACCTATGACCTCGTCGACCTAGGGCGCTATTACCGCGACTATGTGGAGCTTATGGCGCACTTCGACGCCGTCCTACCCGGTCGCATTCACAGGGTGATTTACGAAAACATGGTGGCAGATCCAGAAGCCGAAGTTCGCGCGCTCTTGGCCTATTGCGGCCTACCCTTCGAGGCCGCCTGTCTCAAATTCCATGAAAATGATCGGGCCGTCCGGACGGCAAGCTCTGAGCAGGTCCGCCGTCCCATCAATACCGATGGTCTTGATCAATGGCGTAACTTCGAGCCCTGGCTTGACCCCCTAAAGGCCGCCCTTGGCCCCGTGCTCGATGCCTATCCTGACCCGCCGACTATGGCCTAAAAAGGCTGGCGCCTAAGCCACACTTTGCGACAGATGTGTGTCACAACCTTGACAGGACCACCCCTGCCGTTTGCTAGTGATTAGCACCGAGAGAACGCAGTTTAGGCGGAGGTCTCTCGCGCCGTTCAATCAGGGATCTTACGAATGATGCGCGCAGTAAAGGGTCGGTCGGGCCGTATGGCATTCGGCGTCAGCCTCCTCGCAACCTCTATGCTGGCGGGCGTCCCTGCCGCCTTTGCGGCCGACGCCGCAGCCTCTGCGCCGTCTGCGACGGTCGAAGAACTGGTGGTCACGGCCTCCAAGCGGGAAGAAAACATTCAGGACGTCCCGGCCGCGGTGATGGCCATGTCCACGAAAAAGCTTGAGCAGCTCAGCATTGATAACTTCGACGCCTATGTGAAGTTCCTGCCCAGCGTTGCGGTACAGAGCGCAGCACCCGGCTTCTCCACCGTCTACATGCGCGGCGTCGCCTCGGGCGGCGACGGCAACCACTCTGGCTCCCTGCCCAGCGTCGGCACCTATCTTGACGAAGCACCGATCACCACCATCGGCGGTGCCCTAGATCTGCACATTTACGACATCGCCCGAGTGGAAGCCCTGGCCGGACCCCAGGGCACGCTGTACGGCGCGAGCTCCCAGTCGGGCACTTTGAAGCTCGTCACCAATGCCCCCGAAATTGGCACCTTTAAGGGTCGCTATGACCTGAGCGTCAATTCAGTGAACCATGGCGACTCTGGCTATTCTGCCGAAGGCATGGTGAACATCCCAGTGAGCGACCAGATCGCCGTGCGCCTCGTCGGGTGGGATCAGCACGATGCTGGCTTCATCGACAATATCAAAGGTACGCGGACCTACCCATCATCGGGCGTCACCATCAACAACAGCGCCCGGGCCAAGGACAATTACAACTATGTCGACACGATCGGCGCTCGCGCCGCTGTGGTGTTCGAGGTCAATGACAACTGGACTGTTCGCCCCACCATCATGGCTCAGGAAACCAAGGCCAATGGCGTGTTCGGGTATGATGTTGGGCTAAAGAAGTACCAGGTGAAGCACTTCCTGCCGGAAGGCAGCAAGGACAAGTGGTACCAGGCCGCCCTGACCGTTCAGGGTAAGATCAGCGACTTCGACCTCGTCTATTCCGGCTCCTACATGGACCGGAAGATCAACACCCACTCTGACTACACCGACTATTCCTACTTCTACGACACCCTGTTTGGGTCGGGCGCCTATATCACCGACGCTGCTGGGAATGTCATTGATCCGACCCAGCGGATTACGGGCAACGACCACTTCACCCGTCAGTCCCATGAAATCCGCATTAGCTCGCCCCAGGAGTGGCGCGTTCGGTTCTTGGTCGGTGCCTTCCAACAGCGTCAGACCCACCTGATCGAGCAAAATTATCAGATCACGGGCATCGATCCGGCGATCTCTGTGAAAGGCCGTAAGGACACCCTCTGGCTCACCGATCAATTCCGAGTGGACCGGGACGAGGCGATCTTTGGCGAAGTCTATGCAGACCTCACCAAGACCCTGACCCTGACCCTCGGCGCCCGTAACTTTAAGGCGGATAACTCGCTCTACGGCTTCTTTGGCTTCGGCAGAGGCTATAGCTCGCGGACAGGGGAAGCCGCCTGCTTCGCCGCCAGCAGCGTCGCCGGCAGCCCCTGCACCAACCTGAACAAGCGCGCCAAGGAAACCGGCACCATCTATAAGGCCAACCTCAATTGGCAGGTGGCTGAAGGCAAGCTGCTCTACGCAACCTATTCGCAGGGCTTCCGTCCAGGCGGCATTAATCGTCGCTCGACCCTTGCGCCCTATGTGGCCGACTATCTCTACAATTACGAACTGGGCTGGAAGACCGAGTCGGCGGACCGCACCATTCGGTTCAATGGCGCGGCCTATTATGAAGATTGGACGGACTTCCAGTTCTCCTTCCTGGGGCCCAACTCCTTCACCGAAATCCGCAATGCCGGCCAGGCGCGGATCAAGGGCCTGGAAAGCGAACTTTCCTGGGCGACCCCGGTCGACGGTCTTCACCTGAGCGCCGCTGCCAGCATTACTGACGCCAAGCTGGCCTCCGACTATTGCGGCACGGTCGACGCGAAAGGTGTTCCCATCAAGGTCTGCGGCAAGCCCCAGGCTCCGGCGGGAACCACCCTGCCGGTGACGCCGAAGTTCAAGGGTAATGCGGTCGCGCGTTATGAATTCCCAATGGGCGACATGAACGCCCACGTCCAAGGCGCTGTGGTTTTCCAGACCTCAAGCTGGGCGGACCTGCGGTTGACGGAGCGCAGGCTCCTGGGCCGCCAAAGCGGGTTCCAATCGGTTGACTTGTCAGCCGGTCTCGACCGGGACGCCTGGAACCTGGAAGTCGCCCTGACCAATCTGGCGGATATCGCCGGCGAGACCATCCGCACCTCGGAATGCACCCCGACGGTTTGCGGCCAGACCTATGTCCGACCCATTCGTCCGCGCACCTTCTCGATCAAGTTTGGTCAGAAGTTCTAACACCCCGACGACGGGATGAGCTGAAGATTGACGCCGCCCTTCGAAAGAGGGGCGGCGTTTTTTCTGGCCATCTTCAGTGCTGACGATTGACCGTCACCAAGGGCCCGTTCCCACGTATCGGAACATGCTCTAGGGGGCGTTTGCCCGGCTTAACCCCAGCCAGTCGGCCACCCCAGGGATTTGTCGGAGGATCAGCCTCTCCAAAACAGCGACCAAGATCGCTGACAGGGCGAGCAGGGGTAGGTAGATGAACAGCAAAGCCCCGATCACCACGACGCCCGCGCCTATACGCCGTTCTGATAGCGCCTGCGGCGCACCCAATTGACCCGGCGGTCGCTTCCTGACCCACATGACCACCGCACTGGTCGACAGGATCAGCAGGCCTAGGGCCGTAAAGACCCCCAGGGCTTGGTTTAGGGCGCCAAACAGTTGGCCTTCGTGGGCGGCGACGCCAGTTCCCACCACCTGATCAATCCAATGCCTTTGATTGAAGTTGGTTCGCGAAAGGATCGCCCCTGTCCCCGCATCCAGGGTGAGGTCAACGCGCTGAGGGCGGTTTGGCGTATCGGACTTCCCAGTCCATCCGCCGCGCTTTTTTCCAGGCGGGGAAATCAAGACGGGGGGCGGAAGATGCAAGGCGGCGACCTTAGGAACCATGAGATCTAAGGGGGCGTAGCGATCCATGGGCAGGGTCATCCCCGCCATGCCGGCCATCTTCATCCCCGCCGTGCCCATATGGTCGGCATGTTCGTCTGACTGGGCCGCGCGGGTCGCCGCGTCTTGCCCTCGCCTTTGGGCCAGTTCGGAGGAACGGCCGTTGGTCCAGTCCTGTGTCGCTGCGGCGGTTCCAGTGAGTTTTCGCACCGCCTTCAGATAGCCGCCCCAGTTCTTGGCCCAGGGCAGCCCTGACAGCAGTAGAAAGAGCGCAAAGAGCGAAATCCAGACCCCCGTCACGGCGTGGAGGTCTCGCCAAAATTGGCGCCGCCCCCCGCTTAGGCGAGGCCAGACCAATCCGGCTAGGCCGTTGGCGCCCCGCGGCCACCAGAGAAAGAGGCCGGTGATCAACATGACAATGGTCCAACAGGCGGCCAGTTCCACCAGGTTTGAGCCCCGATCCCCGATCAGGAGTTCGCCATGCATGCGGAAGATCGTCCGCATAAACCGGTCATCCTCATTGAGAATCTTGAGCACCTGAAGATTGTCAGGACGCACATAGACCCGAACCTGTTTCGCGCCCTGGCTGACAATGACTCTCGCGGCTGCCGTCGGCGTTTGGGGCAGCTCGTAGGCGCGCAGCACGGTTCCCGGGACGGCGGCGAGGGCCGCCCTGACCTGTGCAGACGGGGGTTGGGCATGGCCGGTCAGGGTCAAATGGTCATAGGGGCGCTCCAACCAGGCCTCGATCTGCGGCTTGAACAGATAGATTGAGCCGGTCGCAGCCAGCCACATGACGAAGGGAATGCAGAATAGGCCAGCATAGAAGTGCCAGCGCCAGATGGTGCGATAGTCGGGCCAAATGGCTAGGCCAACAGGGCTGACACGCACTTGCAAATTGTCTTTGGACACCATGGGTCCTCCTAGTTTGCCGGTGTCGGATTATTGGATAGCGAAGGGATCGAGGTGCGGATCTTCGCTCCATTGGTATTCGAGGACGTCAGCAAGAGCGCGGGCGCGGTCCTTGCCATAGATCTTTGCCACCAGCCCCAAAGCCATGTCTGTTCCGGCAGAAACGCCTGATGAGGTGATCAACTTGCCGTCTTCAACCCACCGGGCGTGCTTGATCCAAGTGACGCTGGGATCCTGTTTGACCGCCAGAGAAAAGAACTTCTTGTTCGACGTGGCCCGCCGCCCCCTCAGAAGTCCCGCCTTGGCCAGCAAGGCGGAGCCCGTGCAAACTGAGGTCGTGAACTCGGTGGTCTGGTCCTGCTTGCGAAGGTAGTCGAGGAAGACCGCATTCCCCAGTTCGGCATAGGTCCCAATGCCTCCAGGCACCATCATGATGTCCAGGGGCGGCGCAGTCTCAAAGTCAAAGTCGGCGACGACGCTGACCCCTTGGGCTGACTTCACCGCCCCCATTTTCTGGGCGATTAGGACGACCTTAAAGTCTGGAACATTGGCCCACATCTCGACGGGACCGAAGACATCAAGAACTTCAAAGCCCGGATAGAGCACGACGCCGATCAGCTTCTTGTCGCCTTTTTGCGTCTTGGAGCTCTCTGCACGCGCAGTGCTGGCGGAGATTGCTAGGCTTGCAGCAAATGCCGCAACCATGCGGCCGAGAAGGGTTCGGCGTTTCATAGGGTCGCTCATCATTGAGTATCCATTGCAAATGGCGGATGCAGACGAATGGGATTGAGATTTGGCGAGTGGGGCGTTCACATCTTCCAATTCACCTGCGCGAAGTAGGAACGCTGAGGGAAGGGGTGGAAGAGGAAGTACTTGTCATTGTTGAGGTTATCGACGCCGACCGACACATCGGCGTGATCATTGATCCGATAAACTGCCCGGGCGTCGACGACCACATAGCGATAAAAGCCCTGATAGGTGTTCCCCACCGTGTCGTCATTGGCCAGGTTGGCGTAGTTGCGGCTGGCGAACCTAGCCGCCGTTGAAATCGTCAGGGCGTCTGTGGCGCGCCAACTGATAACGGCTGCGCCCTTCCATTGCGGCACGCTGGGCAGGAGCTTGCCCACCGCCGCCGGAAAGGCCGTATCCTTGGCGGTGACTGCGTTCACATAGGTCAGGCTGGCCGTGACATCGACCTTGGGCAGTAGGTCCAGGCGGCTTCCCGCCAGCTCCACGCCTTCGGCGCGGGTGCGATCGACGTTCTGAATGAAGGTCGTGTTCTTGGCGAGGTTCAGCTGAGAGATCAGGGCGTCGCGCACCACCTCGCTGAACAGGGAAAGTCGCAGGTTTGACCCCTCAGACTGCTTTTCCACGGCGAGTTCATAGGAGGTCGCTTGCTCCGGCAGCAGGCCCGGATTGGGGTTGGCCAACAGGGTTCCGACTGACGTGGTCTGGTAGAGCTCCCCGACTGTCGGCGTCCGATAGGCGCGACCGGCCGAGAGGCGCAGGCTGAGATCGTCCTGAACCCGCCACTCCAAAGAGGCTTTAGGGCTGAAGAAATCATCCCTTCTGGCAGGCTGAACAAGCGTGGCATTCACCGCGGTCGACAGGGTGGTGTTGAAGCCCTTGGAGGCCTCCCACCATTCATAGCGCCCGCCGAAGGTCAGGGTGAGCAACGGACTGAGTTTGACCTGATCTTGAGCCCAGAAAGCCTTGGTCTGGGTGACGCCATGGGAGGCGGACCGGAGCTGACCTAAGGCGGACTTGCTGTCGCGCCAGTTGGCCAGGGTGAAGGTTCGGGCGTTCAGGGTCTCATCGTCGAAATGCAGGCCGCCGCTAAGGGTGTGTTGATCGTCTGGCCCGAACTTCAGAGCCGCCTTAGCGTCGAGGGTGCGCCAGCCTGTGCCGTCCTGCTTTTGAGTGGTCCCGACCCCGCCGGCGAAGGCGGAGGGCAGGTCATTGCGGGTCCCGATCAAACCTGTGGAGGCTGTGGTCCCCGTGGCCGCGTCTGGGGAAGGATTGTTCTGCCAGTCGTGCTCATAGCGATAGAGAGTCCCAATGACCTGCCAGTTCAGCCTGGCCTCTTCGCCTAGGACATTGAGGACCTGACTGAAGTGCCGGGCGTCGCGGGTGTATACAGCTGAGTTGAATCCGGTGGTGACCCCAGAGTTGGCGGTCGGGTAGGCAGTCGCCCCGGCGGCGTCGGTCAGATAGCTCTGAACCCCGCCTTGAGTGTCGTCGGTCCAAGAGGCCAGAATATAGCTGGCGTGGATTTTTGGGGTCAGGTCTAGGGCCAGCTTGAGCTTAGCCGTATCCTGAATGTGATGTTCGATGCCCCCGGCGCCGAGCACGCGGATGGCCTGGGCCAGCTTGTTGAGGTCGCCATAACCGCCGCTCGCCCCCGACGGGTTGGTCTTCCCGGTAATCGTCGTGAAGCTGATCGGCTGGGCGTGGGCGTCGGTCCGCGTGAAACTGCCAAGGACGGCGAAGGCGCCAAACCGGTCGCCGACCGAGGTTGAAAACTGGTTGGTTCTCAGGGACTGGCGGGTTCCATAGAGGGAGAAGTCCTCATAATTCGTCAGCGCCGTGGCGCGGGCCTCGAACTTGTCGGGCATACGGGTCTTGATGTTGACGGTCGTTCCGATGGAATTGCCGGAATAGGCCGCAGAGAAGGGGCCGTAGAGCACGTCGATCCGCTCGATTTCCTCAGGCGTCACCAGGGTCCAACGGGGGCTGCCATTGCCATTATTGTTGCCGATCAGGGCCGATAGCAGGGCGCCGTCCGCATAGATCAGGCTGCGGGCCGAGGCGCCAAGGCCAGAGGTGCGGGTGGCGATCGGGGCGAAGTTATCGCCAATGTGCCGCTTACGGATCAGCAGGCTTGGCAGGTATTTTAGGGTGTCTTCAACACTGGCGGCGTTGACCGTCTTGGCGATCGAGTCGGCCGTTACAGTCGCAATGGTCGATGGCGGATTTTCGATAGGGTCTGGGGTCCGCTTGCCGGTGACAATAACCTGGCTGACCGTGTTGTCAGACCCTGCAGCCTCCGCCAGGGCGGGGCTGCTGACGGCGAAGGCTAGGGACAGGGCGAAGACGGAGGTTTGTGTAGACAGACGCATGGCGTGAACTTTCGATCAACCCGAAGGCCGTCATCAAAAAGCGCCGCTCCAGGGGCGGTCATGCCGAGACGATGGACTTCGGAAGGCAGAATTGACGGGTGTGGCGGCGAGCCGACCCAAGGTCGGGCCGGCATGTCTCAGGCCAGACGCAGCCCAAGGCCGCTCTGGAGGCTCAGATCAATTCCGAAAGGGCGGGGGGCGCATGAGATTGCGGCGGGGGCGCCGCCAGCCTGCGCTCAGGCCTGTGATCAATCCAAGGGGTCTGCAGGATCGCGTGCAGTTCAATCGGGCTGATGGCCGCAATCTGCCCCATAGGCTCGGAGGCGAGGGGCGCGCCAAGCCCTGCGAAGGCGCAGGGGGTTTCAGAGGTCTTGTGGGCGGGCGCCTTTTGATCGCTGTGGTCGGCGATGACCAAGGGGCCCTGGCCGGTGCAGATCACCAGCGGGAATCCCCCGGCCTGCTGAGCCATCATAAAGCCGGAGGGCGTCAGGACCTTCAGGGCGATCGCCAGCACGCTGAGCGCCACAGCGACGCTGCGCCAGACTCCCAAAGTGCGTTTTGCCCTATCCATAAGTCTTGCCCCTAGGACATTTCAGGGATCATGTCTCGAGGAAATCGCGTTCGTAACGACACTCGCTTCGGAAAGACCCGCACGCATGTCTCGCCTCGCGCCCCTGATCCTGGCCCTAGCCCTCGGCCTTTCAGCTGCGGCCCACGCAAACCCGATCAGCAATGACCCGGCCGCGGCGCCCAAGGGCGACTATGTCTTGGACAAGCGTCACGCCAGTCTGCTGGTCAAAATCGCCCACCTCGGCGGCTTTTCCCGATTCACCATGCGCTTCGATCGTTTGGACGGCCTCTTCGCCTTTGATCCGGCGACCTGGCCGACCACGGTGGCGACCATCAAGGTCGACCCGACCTCAATCAATACGGGCCTGCCGGACTTCGACAAGACCATAGCCGGCCCCCTCCTATTTTAACGCCGCGAAGTACCCAGACATCACCTTTGTCGCCAATCGGATCGAGGCTCAGGACGGTAAGGGAACCATTTCCGGCGACCTGACTTTCCATGGGGTGACCAAACCTGTGCGGCTAGACGCCACATTCAACGGCTTTGGCCCGGGCATGCTTGGGATTGGTACGCGCATGGGGTTTTCAGGAACGGGCCGTATCAAGCGCTCGGACTTTGGAGTCACAGCCATGCTACCCTTCGCCGGTGATGATCTGGACCTCGTGTTCGAAGTCGAGTTCGTGAAGAAATAGGCCCATGACCGAAGT
>CAITHQ010000012.1 GCA_903892305.1 uncultured Alphaproteobacteria bacterium | reverse complement strand
GCTAAGCGCTATAATCTCAGCCGCGAGTCCCAGGACGAATACTCCCTGGAATCCCAGCGCCGGATGGCAGCCGCCCAGCAGGCCGGCCTGTTCGCCGATGAAATCGTGCCGATGAAGACCAAGATGAAGGTCGTCAACAAGGACACCAAGGAAGAAACCGTCGTCGACTATGTGGTCGACAAGGATGAGTGCAACCGTGCAGACACCACTCTGGAAGGCCTTGCCAAGTTGGGCCCCGTGCGGGGTGAGGGCAACTTCGTCACTGCCGGTAATGCCAGCCAGCTCAGCGATGGCGCTGCCGCGGTCGTGATCATGGAAGCTAAGGAAGCCGCCCGTCGCGGTCTATCGCCCATGGGCGCTTTCCGCGGTTGGGCCGTGGCCGGCTGCGAGCCCGACGAAATGGGCATTGGCCCGGTCTTCGCCATTCCGCGCTTGCTTGAGCGTCATGGCCTGAAGGTCGCCGACATCGACCTATGGGAACTGAACGAAGCCTTCGCCAGCCAGTGCCTCTATTCCCGCGACACCCTGGGCATTGATCCAGCCAAGTACAATGTCAACGGCGGCTCTATCGCCATTGGCCACCCCTTCGGCATGACCGGTGCCCGCCTCGCAGGTCACATCCTGCAAGAAGGCAAGCGTCGCGGTGCCAAACATGTGGTGGTTTCCATGTGCATCGGCGGCGGCATGGGCGCGGCGGGGCTCTTCGAAGTCTACTAAACGACTGACCTGAGTTTTGAATTTTGAGGGGCCCTTCCACCCTGGGAGGGTCCTTTTTCTGACCCGTCCGCATGCCGACTTGCCCCCTGTCTCGTTGACATGAGGGGGGGCCATGCTTAAGTCTCGCCCGCCCCGAAAAGAGCGGAATTTCCGGGTAGGCGAGGGCTTTCCGCCCTGACCGCCCCAGCCCCGCCACAGATCCGGACTTGCCCCTTGAGCTTCCTCCAACGTTTCTTCGGCTCCTCCAATGACCGTAAGGTCAAGGCCATGTCGGCGCGTGTCGCCAAGATCAACGCTCTCGAACCCCAGATTCAGACGCTGACCGACGACCAACTGCGTGGCAAGACCCAGGAATTCAAAGACCGCCTCGCGAAGGGCGAAACCCTAGATCAACTTCTGGAAGAGGCCTTTGCCGTCGTCCGCGAAGCTGCCCGACGGGTGTTGGGTCAGCGGCATTTCGACGTACAGCTGGTGGGTGGCATTGTCCTGCACCAGGGTGGCATTGCTGAAATGCGCACAGGCGAAGGTAAGACCCTCGTCGCGACCTCACCGGTTTATCTCAACGCTCTGTCCGGCAAGGGCGTCCACGTCATCACGGTAAATGACTATCTGGCTCAGCTTCACGGCGACTGGATGGGTCAGGTCTATCGATTCTTGGGCCTTTCCGTCGGCACCATTATTCATGGCTTAAGCCAGGGTCAGCGCAAGGCGGCCTACGAATCCGACATCACCTACGGCACCAACAACGAATTCGGCTTTGATTATCTGCGCGATAACCTTGTCTATGAAGCCGACGAGATGGTTCAGCGTGGCCACAACTTCGTCATCGTCGATGAGGTGGACTCCATCCTGATTGATGAGGCGCGCACGCCTCTGATCATTTCGGGGCCTACCGACGACCGCTCGGAATTTTACAAGACCATAGACGTCCTGATCAAAGAGCTGATCAAGGACCCAACCACATATGACTTCGATGAAAAGCAGCGCCAGGTCATCCTCACAGAAGACGGTGCCGAGCAGATCGAAGAAATCCTGATGGAAGGCAAGCACCTGGCCGAGGACTCGGCCGGGCTCTACGACGCCGCCAATGTGTCTGTGGTCCACCATGTGAACCAAGCCCTCCGTGCCAACGTCCTCTACACCCGCGAGAAGGACTATATCGTCCGGGCCGGCGAGGTGATCCTGATCGATGAATTCACCGGCCGAATGATGAGTGGCCGCCGCCTGTCCGAAGGCCTGCATCAGGCCATTGAGGCCAAGGAGGGCGCCCACATCCAGCCCGAGAACCAGACCCTGGCCTCGGTGACCATCCAGAACTATTTCCGCCTCTACACCAAGCTGTCGGGCATGACCGGTACGGCCTCCACCGAGGCTCAGGAATTTGGCGACATCTACAAGATGGATGTGCTGGAAATCCCGACCAATCGCCCTGTAGCCCGGATCGATGACGACGATGAGGTCTACCGCACTGAGGCCGAGAAGAACCGCGCCATCCTGATTCAGATTCAAGACTGCTATGTCCGTGGCCAGCCGGTGCTGGTGGGAACGGTCTCCATCGAAAAGTCTGAGGCGCTATCGACCCTCCTGCAGAGCCACAGCTTCGAGCACGACGGCAAGACGGTGAGGGGCATTCCGCATAACGTGCTGAACGCCCGCTATCACGAGCAGGAAGCCGCCATTGTCGCCGACGCCGGCATTCCCGGCGCCGTGACGATCGCCACCAACATGGCCGGTCGCGGCACTGACATTCAGCTGGGCGGCAATATCGATATGCGGGTCCTGAAATGGCAGGACGAACAGCGCGATCAGGGCATTGAAGTGACGCCCGATCAGGCCAAGGCCCGCAAGGCCGAGCTTGAAGCCGAGATCAAGGACCTGAAGGAAAAAGCGCTGAATGCCGGGGGCCTTTACGTCCTGGGCACTGAGCGCCACGAAAGCCGCCGGATCGACAATCAGTTGCGGGGCCGGACCGGCCGTCAGGGAGACCCTGGTCGCTCGAAGTTCTTCCTGTCGTGCGAAGATGACCTGCTGCGCATTTTTGCTGGCGAACGGCTGGACTCCATCATGCGCACCTTCGGCGTTCTGGAGGGCGAGGCCATTACCCACAAGTGGCTCAACGGCGCCATCGCCACGGCGCAAAAGCGCGTTGAGCAGCGCAATTACGAGATCCGCAAGAACCTGCTGAAGTACGACGATGTGGTCAATGACCAGCGCAAGGCGGTGTTTGAGCAGCGCGCCGAGTTCATGAATGCAGCAGACCTTTCGGAAATCATCGCCGAAATGCGCCAGGACACGGTCGAAGATCTGGTGACGCGCCACCTGCCCCCCAAGGCCTATGCCGAGCAGTGGGACGTGGAGGGGCTGGACGCCCAGGTCAGGTCTCTCCTAGGCCTTGAACTGCCCATCGCTGACTGGGCCGCTGAAGAAGGCATAGCCAACGAAGAAATTCAGACCCGGCTGCTGGAGGCGTCCAACGCCCGGGCGGCGGAACGGGAAGGTCTGCTAACCCCTGACCACATGCGGACCGTGGAAAAGAGCTTCCTCTTGCAGATGATCGACTTGCAATGGCGCGAGCATTTGATGCACCTGGACCACCTGCGCAATGTCATCGGTCTGCGGGGCTATGGTCAGCGCGATCCGCTGAATGAGTACAAGACCGAAGCCTTTAGCCTGTTTGAAAAGCTGCTGGTCGACCTGCGCCAGAACACCACCCGCTGGCTGATGACGGTCGAGTTCCAGTTCGCAGAGCCTGAACCCGCCCCGTTCAGCAATTATCAGGAAATCCATGTGGATCCTGAGACCGGTGAAAACTTGGCGTCCGGAGCTGCCGCACCCCTGCCAGCCGGCTGGGAAAACACAGGCCGCAATCAGGCCTGCCCCTGCGGCTCAGGCAAGAAGTTCAAGCACTGTCACGGGGCCTTGATCTAAGCCTCTTAGCTGAGGGTGATAAAGAGTTCGGACTCAATCACCCACTGGCCCAACACCTTGCGCCAGGCGGCCAGGTAGTCGCCGTGGACCTGAGGGGCACCGCGCCAGTCTGCTGTCCAGCGACCGGATTCACTGGCCCGATTGCCCTCGACGTCAATATGCACCTCGGCCGGGGTCCGCACGTAGGTGACAAAGTCTGGGTCGTGGAACTGCGCTGCAAAGGCCTCAATTACGGCGGGCGCGCCGAGGATCAGACTGCCATCGCCGACAATCACCTTGATCTGCGGGTCCAGAAACGGCGTCAACCGCCCGGCATCATGGGCAGCTATGAACTTGTTGGTCAGACGGCGTCGGGCGCGAATGGCGTCTTCAGGGGTGGTCATCACCGATCAGTCTTCGCCGATTTCAACCACGACCGTACCGACCTTGTCGCCGGCCTCGACCTTTTCGTGGGCGCTAGCGCAGTCCTTTAGGGGAAACCGCCCTGCAACGGCCAATTGTCGCGGCTGCTCCGCGATCCAGGCGGCGATATCTGATTGCGCGCGCCGCCGGGCCTCGTGGGGGGAGATCGGCAGATAAACCCCGCTGACCGTCGCATTGAGCCGCATGAGCGTCAGGGCTGGGACCTTGGGAAGGCTGGCACCCTTGGAGGCGTAATAGGCGATGGAGCCATTGACCCTCAAGCAGGCGAGGCTGGCCTCAAGGTTTCCGCCGAAGTCGACATCGACAATGTGGTGAACTCCCTCGCCCTGAGTAAGGGCCATGACCGACTCGGCCACAGGGTCGGTGCGGTAGTTGATCACATGGTCGGCACCCCCAGCGCGGGCGCGCTCTGCCTTGTCCGGGGAGCTGACCGTTGCAATCACCCTGGCACCCGCCCACTTGGCCAACTGCACCGCATAGTGGCCTACAGCCCCCGCACCACCGGTCACCAGAACCGTTTTGCCCTGCACAGGGCCAGCCAGGAACAGGCTGCGGTGGGCGGTCATACAGGGAATGCCAAGAGTAGCACCCTCAGCGAAAGAGACATGGTCAGGCAGGGGGGTCAGCAGGTCTGTATCCAGCTCAATATATTCGGCCGCCGAGCCATAGGCCCGCCCATTGCGTTGACCGTTATAGAACCAGACCCGCTTACCCAGCCAGGTCTCAGCCACACCCGGCCCAACCGCTTCGACAATACCCGCGCCGTCGCTGTTGGGGGTGATCTGCGGATAGGCCATTGGGCCATGGCCGCGCATGCCGACGTCGGAAGGATTGATCCCTGAGGCGCGCACACGAATGAGGGCTTGGCCCTGGCCCGCCTGCGGCTTGGGTCGATCTCCGTAAGTCAAAACCTGGCGGGCGGGGCCGACGGCGTCGTACCAGATCGCTTTCATGAAAGTATTTCCCATCAGGCCAAGGAGGCCAGGAGGTTGATCGACAGGGCCAGGACCACGGTATTGAAGGTGAAGGCAATCAGGCTGTGAACCGTCCCAATCTGTCGCAAAGGTTTGGAAGTGAACTCAATGTCCGCGGTCTGGGCCGCTGTGCCGATCACCACTGAGAAATGCAAGAAATCCCAGTAGTCAGGATCTTCGCCACCGGGAAACTTCAACCCTTGGGCCCGACCCCTGGGTCCAGGCAGATCGTCGGGCGAATAATAGCGGTGGGCATAATGCAGGGCGAAGACCAGCTGCATGACGAACCAGGATAGGGCCACCGTCACGCCAGCCAGGCTGACGTGCATCAGCTTCAACAGTCCATGGGCGGATTTCGCCAGACCCAATTCGGCTGTGATGGCCGCGATACTGGTGGCGCAGGCGATCATCACTACTGCTAAAATCAGGCCCCGTCCCTCATCCTGCTGATCGGCGGTCGCCTCCATGTGCTCAATCCCCGAGCCGGTCATATGGCTCAGCATAGCGAGGATGAACCAAGCCGCGCCTGCATCCCACGCCAGTATGGCGCGCGTGCTCCAGCGCAGTGGGGTCGGTGTCATGGCAAGGCCCATGCTCACCAGGATGCCCACTGCAATCGCCGCCAATAGGGTCGGACGATTCAGCCAAATCCGCGCCCAGGTCTGGAGGGCGCTCCTGGTGGTTGGTGATGAGGCGGGGTCAGTCATAACCTTATCCTAGCGCCTTGAGCCTGCGCCGCGAAGCCGCCCCTTTGGGGGTCCTCTCGAAGGCCAAAGGGTTTGGCCATATTGGCTCCAATGACTGTTACGTTGTAAATTTATTTCGTAAGTTCTAACACATACAAGCGACTGATTTCTTCAGGGCGCGTTCGGATCCGTGGTCGCGAGTCACCAGATCAGGACGAGTCCTAAGCGCATGAATTAAGGCCCTTCTGTCCCCTTGACGACGACGCCCAGGGGCACGGGGCTCTCGGAGTGATAAATGCCTCGCGTTCTTTCTGAAGCTGATGTCATCGATTTCCGTGATCGCCTGTGCGAAGCGGCGGAACGCCTATTTGCAGAACATGGCCCCGCCGCAGTCACCATGCGCCAGCTGGCCGCCGACCTGAAGGTCAGCCCCATGACGCCCTACCGCTATTTCAAGGATAAGGATGACATCCTCGCGGCCGTGCGGACCAATGGCTTCAATCGCTTTTCAGAGGCCCTGGAAGCGGCGTTTGAGTCCGTCGAGGGTGGACGCGCCAAGGGTGCGGCGGTGGGGGACGCCTATCTCCAATTTGCCTTCGACCATCCCGCGACCTACAAGTTGATGTTCGACCTGGATCAACCCGATGAGGGCAAGTATCCGCACCTGACAGCCGCCGCCCAAAGGGCCCGGGAGACCCAGACCCATTGGGTGAAGGGTCTGATTGCTGAGGGGATATTCGCAGGCGATCCCAAGGAGATTGGCCACCTGTTCTGGGCAGCAACCCATGGGGCAGTGGGACTGGAATTGGCGGGCAAGATTCCTCAGGGGGCCGCGCGCAAACTCCATCGCGACCTCAACCACGCCCTGGCCCGCGGCCTGCGGCCCTAAGCCGCTTCAGGAATTTAGGACTATGGCACGATACGATTTTGCATCAGACAACACTGCCGGTGTCGCTCCGGAGGCCATGGCTGCGATCCTTTCTGCCAATGATCTTGGCCCCGCGGCAGGTTATGGCGCGGACACTGTCACAGCCGAGGCCGCTGATGCGGTGCGGGCCTGGCTGGACGCAGATGCCGAGGTGCGGTTTGTCGCCTCGGGCACAGCGGCCAACGCCATTTCACTGGCCGCCCTGTGCCGACCCTTTGAAGCCGTGCTGGCCCATGAGCATGCCCATGTGACCACCGATGAAACCGGGGCGCCGGGGTTTTTCGGACACGGTCTGGGGATTATCGGCCTGCCTGGGGCCTCCGCCAAGATCGACCCCAATGCCCTAGATCAAGCCCTATTAGGGCAGGACTCAGCCCACAAGCAGTCCCCCGCTGCCCTGTCCCTGACCAACGCCACGGAATATGGCGCGGTCTATGCCACAAGTGAGCTGAACCGCCTCGCCGCAGCAGCCCGGGCTCGATCCTGCGCGGTGCACCTGGACGGTGCGCGCCTTGCCAACGCCGTGGCCGCCGGCTTCGACCAGAAGGCGATCGCCGCCGCAGGGGTCGATATTCTGGTCCTGGGCGGGACCAAGGCGGGCATGCCGCCGACGGAGGCCGTCGTGATTTTCAATAAGGCCCTAACCCGCCGATTTGACGCCCGCCTGAAGCAGTCTGGCCAATTGCCGTCGAAAGGCAGGTTCTATGCCGCGCCTTTCATCGGCATGCTGCGCGACGGTGCCCTAGAGCGCCACGCCGCCCACGCCAACGCCATGGCCAAGCGCCTCGCCGACGGCATGCCGTTTGCTCTGAAGCATCCTGTCCAGGCCAATGGGGTGTTTGTGGACATGCCACAGGAGGCCCATGATCGCCTTACCGAGGCGGGCTGGGTCGCCTATCGCTGCTTAGACGGATCGGTGAGGTTCATGTGCTCTTGGGCGACAAAGGCTGAGACCGTGGATCAGCTGCTCGGGGCGGTCGTCTTGATGGCCTAGGCTGTCGGCGATCCATCATACCCAAAAGAGTTGCATATCTGCTGGGATCGCCAATTTTGGTGCAAATCCGGCACGAATGTGTCTCAAATTTGTCAAAAAACGTTTGAAACTCTTTTTTGACCATGACACTCAGGATCATCAGTCCCTCGGCATGTAGATGGTAACTGCAAAGTGGGGGGACTTCTGGGGGGCGATATACCGCGTCCTCAAGTTTCCAAGTTTGATGGCCAAGGGGGCCCCACACATGCTGAATGCCAAGACCGCTTTCCGAGTGGCTTTGTTCTCTTCCGTTGCGACAGCAATTGTCACTCTTCCACAATTCGCCTTTGCCGCTGAAAAAGCCGCCGATGTCGAAGAACTGGTGGTGACGGGCTCGCGCATTCACCGGACGGAACTGACCTCTGTTCAGCCAATTCAGGTTCTGACTAGCAAGACATTGGATGAGCGTGGCTTCAACAATGTGGCTGACGCCATCAATGAGTTGCCAGCCTCTGGTGTTCCAGTTAACCCGATCGGCGACCAGGGCAGCTTTGGCACCGGTCGCAACTTCGTCAACATCTTCAATCTGGGCACCAACCGCACCCTAACCCTGGTCAATGGTCGTCGCTTTGTTGGCGGCAATCCCGCCTCGATCTTCACCGGTGCAAGCGCCGGGGGTCAGGTCGACCTCAACGTGATCCCCACAGGTCTGGTCGACCGTATTGAAACCATCCAGGCCGGCGGTTCTGCAATCTACGGGTCCGACGCCATCGCCGGGGTGATCAACATCATCACTAAGACCGACTATGAAGGCGTTGAAATCGACGGGACCTATGGCGTCTCCGACAAAGGAGACGGTGAAGACTATCGCGGGCGCATTACCGCGGGTCACAGGTTCCTCGATGACAAGCTGTCGATTTCAGCAAGCTATGAATATGACGCGACTTCGACCCTGGGCTACCAGGACCGTGACGTTACCCGTCGGCAGATCGCCTTTGCAGCAAACCCGCTGAACACAAGCTCTACAGACACCATTCCCGGCGCGATCATCATCCTGAACCGGCGAATCCCGGAAGTGACCCAGGGCGGCCTGCCCTTCCGCACCGGGGGTTCCGCCCTTTCGGGTATCCTGACCCTGGCAGACCCTTCCAACCCGGCCAGCCGCATTGCCGCACAGTTCGATCAGAGCGGAAACCTGATCCCGTACATCACAGGGACCTTTTATCAGGCATCCATAGCTTCCGGCGGTGACGGCCTGAACCTAGCCGACCTGACCTCGCTGCAATCGCCGGTCAAGCGCCACGTCGCCAATGCCTTCGTCAAGTATGACCTGACCAATAACATCAAGCTGACCACCGAACTGCTCTACGCCAAATCCAACTCCGAAGAGCCTTTCAACCAGCCGATCTACAATGCTGCCCTGTTCGGCGGAAACTCGGCTTCGCTGCGGATGTCGACCTCGAACCCCTTCCTTTCGGCTCAGGCCAAGGCAGCCATCCTTGCCCAGCCCACCGCCCTGCCTGCAGATGCGGCGTCCGCGGGCGACAGGATTTTCTATCTGGCTCGCGCTTCAACGGATATCGGCAGCAATAAGACCACTTCGGAAACTGAAACCTATCGAGCTGTCTTCGGCATTGACGGGAAGTTCGAATTCGCTGGTCGCAACTTCTTCTGGAACGCCTCCTACAATGACGGCATTTCCAAGGGGACCTTCCGCTCTCCGAACATTGATCAGGCCAAGTTCCTGCTGGCCATTGACCCTGTAAAGGACGCCTCTGGCGCGATTGTTTGCCGTGATGTGACGGCCCGTGCGGCAGGATGTCAGCCGCTGAACCTGTTTGGTAAGGGTGCTCCCAGCAAGGCCGCTCTGAACTATGTGGGCGTCCAGTTCGAGAGCGTCTTCCGCATCGAACAAACAGACTACCAGGCCAACTTCGGGGGAGACCTGTTCAATCTGCCAGCAGGCCCAGTTAGCTTCGCAGCTGGCTATGAGTACCGTCATGAAAAATCAGACTTCAACCCAAATGACCCTCAGGAGCGTGGCGTCGGGCGCTCGGCGGCGATCACACCGCTGGTCGGCAAGTTCCACACCAACGAATCCTATGCAGAAATCCTGATCCCGGTTTTCGGCGGCGAGTTCAGCTATCCCCTGCTGCGCAAGGTCGAGATCGAAGCCTCCTACCGCGACATCGATCACTCGATTGCCGGCAGGGACAGCTCCTACAGCTATGGCGGTCGTTGGACCCCGTTTGAAGGCCTGATGTTCAGGGCCCAGAAGAGCCGGTCATTCCGAGCACCGGCGATTACTGAAATCGCCCTGCCAACCGCAACCTCCTTCATCACCGCGACGGACCCATGCGATTCTCGCAACATCACGACGGGCCCGAATCCTACGGCGCGTCAGGCCAATTGCCAGGCAGCGTTCACGGCCCTTGGCCTGCCGGCAAGCTACAACCTGATCTCTCAGGTTCAGTCAGCGACAGTTCAGGGCACGACATCGGGCAACCCGAACCTGAAGAATGAAATTGCCGAACAGTGGACCGCGGGCTTTGTCTACCAGCCTACCTTCGTGAAGGATCTGGTGATCCATTTCGACTATGTCCACATAGATCTGACAAAGGCGATTGCCAACTTCGGCCTCTCTTCCATCCTGCAGGTCTGCTACGATTCGCCGGGCGGAAATGCCGACGCCTGCGGCCGGTTCCAGCGCGGAACATCAGCCGGTGCCAAACCGGGCCAGGTCCTGGGAGCTGGTGATGTTGGCGCAGGCGGTGCGGTCTCGGTCGGCCCGCGTACAGGGTATATCAACGCAGGATACACCAACTTCACTGGCTTCACGGCAGGCGTAGACTATCGCCTGCATCTCGCTGACCTGGGTGCAACCTGGTTCAATAGCGATCCCGGTCAATTGGACTTCAACCTCGACGTCTTCCACGTCGACCACCAGGCGACTTCGGTCACAGGTCTGGGCTTCGACCTGAACCGCGACCAGGGTGAAATCGGCAATGCCAAGTATCAGTGGAAACTGGACACCGCCTATCGCCGCGCCCCCTGGCGGGTGAGCTGGACCACCAACTGGACCGCAAAGTCGAGTTTCAATAACGACTTCACCAATGAGACCCGCTTCCCTCTGACCGTGAAGGCGCAGTTCCTGCACGACCTGTCAGTCTCCTATGACCTAGATGCCCTGACCAAAAGCGGTGCCTTGGGCCTCAAGGACATGCGCGCGCGCTTTATCGTCAATAACGTGTTCGACACCGAGCCGCCGTGGGGCACGAGTGGCGTTGGCGTCTATGACGTTCTGGGCCGCCACTATCAGGTGGGGCTGACGGCGAAGTTCTAAGCGCCGCGTCCAAGACATGAAAAAGGCCGTCAACCCCAGGGTCGGCGGCCTTCTTTTTTGACTAAAACTGACGTCTAAAGGCTGCTTCCTAACTTCCCTCAGCTCAGCCCGCTCCGCCCAATGGCGTAGAACCGATCCGACCTTTGCTTCAGCAGGGCCTCAACGCTCATCTTTTCGAGGCTGTCGAGTTCCTGCTCCAGGGCGTCGCCGACAGTTGTGATCATGGCAATGGGGTCAGCGTGGGCGCCGCCCGGGGGCTCGGGCACGATCCGATCAACGATCTTCATCTTCAGGAGATCCTGGGCGGTGATCTTTAGCGCCTTGGCCGCCTCTTCTGGAGTCCGGGTCCCGCGCCAGAGGATCGAATTG
>CAITHQ010000011.1 GCA_903892305.1 uncultured Alphaproteobacteria bacterium | reverse complement strand
TACATGTTGTTGAAGGCACCTAGGGCCAAGCCCTCGACGATCATGTTCATGCCGATCATCACTTTTTCATAGCGATCGGACTTCAAGGTGGCGTCAATCAGCGACTTCAGCATGATCGACATCGGATAGACGATGGCGATCTTGTCGCAGTACTTGGCGTAGACCTCTACGTGGCGTGCCTCATCCATGGTTTGGGTCGCTGCATAGAGTTTGGCGGTGGCATCGGGCACGGAGTGCGTCACGCAGGCTGCCGTCATCAAGGCCCCCTGTTCGCCGTGCAGAAACTGCGACAGCAACTGAGCAGTGGAGTGGGCGGTGAAGGTTTCCTGCTGAGACTTGGACAGCTTACTGAAAAAGGGCATGCGGTGGTAAATGTCCGACCGGTCATTGATGAGCGGCTTGGACGGATCGACTACGGTGTCCCAGGGCAAAAGGTCGTCAGAGTCCCACTGGTTCTGCTTGGCGCGTTTATAGAGGTCTTCGACCTTGTCGCCGGACATGATGTACTTAAATGTCCAAGCAATATACATGGGATTGTTGTAGATGTCATCCTGATTCATGGTGACTTTCCAGTCACCAGTACGCTGCAAATTGTCAGTAATTGGCTTGTTCATGACAGTGTTTCCAATTGAGGTTGCTAGTATTGCCGAGCCGGGCATTTAACGACCAATTCCTCGAGACTGGCGTCGAGTTTGATCTGACAACTCAAGCGGCTGTTTTTTTTGACGTCGAAAGCGAAATCGAGCATCTCGTGCTCAATCTCCTCCATGGGCGGCAGGCGCATTATCCCGCCGTCTTCGACATAGACATGGCAGGTCGCACAGGCGCAGGCCCCGCCGCAGTCGCCGTCTATTCCGGGAATTGTGAAGCGTTTGGCACCGTCCATCACGGTCAACCCGGCCGGGACATCCACGTGATGCTCCGTACCGCCCGCCTCGATGTAGGTGACTTTCACCATCGGCTTCCTCCCATCGGCCGACCCAAAACGCCGGTTGGCCAAGACACGCTGAACATTGCAGCGCAGGGGAGATCATAAAGATGACGCTGGCGTCATCTTTGATGCAAATCAAGCTGACAGCGAAATTCGCTGTATTGGCTCTTCGGCTGTAGAAAATTGACAGGACCAAGCGCGGTTTGCATTTGGAAGGCCAAACCTGCGCCGCCATCCTAAAAGGATCAACGACATGTCAACCTCGCTCAATAACGCCGCCCTCGATCAGCTCTTCACCAAGGCCCGGACCCGGAATGGATGGTTAGATAGACCGGTAGGCGAGGACCTGATCCGCCAGCTCTATGATCTGGTGAAGTACGGACCGACGGCTTTGAACGCTTGCCCCGCACGGTTTGTTTGGGTCCAAAGCGATGAGGGCAAACAGAAGCTGGCTGACCAGGCCTCTGAAGGAAATCGTGCCAAGATTCTTGCCGCCCCCTTGACGGTGATCATCGGTTACGACCTGGATTTTGCGGAAAAATTGCCTGAGCTGTTTCCAGCCCGAGGTGAGGCGATCAAGCCAATGTTCAAGGCACCAGCCATGGCTGAGCCAATGGCGTTCAGAAATGGAACCCTTCAGGGGGCCTATTTGATCTTGGCCGCCCGGGCGATGGGTTTGGATGCTGGGCCGATGTCGGGGTTCAATAATGGTGGGGTAGATGAGGCCTTTTTCGCGGGCACCACGATCAAGTCCAACTTCCTCTGCTGCCTGGGCTATGGCTCTGATGAGAACCTCTTTCCGCGCAATCCCCGCCTCAGCTTTGAGGATGCGGGGCGGTTCGCCTAGGCGTGCAATCAGAGGGCGCTTGAGCGCCCTCTGACCGAATTACGCATTAGCCCATGCGGTGCAGGGCGCAGAGCTTATTGCCGTCCGGATCGCGCAGATAGGCCAAATACATCTTGCCCATGCCGCCGGCGCGAACGCCTGGGGGATCTTCGCAGGTGGTGCCGCCATTGGCGACGCCTGCCGCATGCCAGGCGTCAGCCTGTTCGGAGTTCGCGCAGGCGAAACCAATCGTGCCGCCATTGGCAGAGGTTGCCGGTTCGCCATTGATTGGCTGGGAGACGGAGAAGACCCCGGTGGGTGTCCGATAGAAAATGCGGTGGCCGTCGACCATGGCTGGAGCCACCCCGAGGGTTCCAAGGACGGCATCATAGAAGGTCTTGGCCTTCTCGAGGTTATTGGTGCCGATCATGATGTGAGAGAACATTGGCGTCTTCCTTCCTGGCCTATTGCCGGAGATGGGTTGATCCGGGCTTGGAGTTGCAGAAGACAGGGTTGTTTCACGGACTGGACCTTGACGGCAAGCCCAGCAAAGGGGTGACATAGGGTCATCTTGAACCCAGGAAGGATTTCCTATGCCGTTTCCAGCCTCCAGGGTCGGTCTTGAGCTGGATCCTGTTGAGACCAACCTGAGTACACGCAAGATCCTGGCCTATGCTGCGGGCCTCGGGGCCCATGAGGACGTCTACCTAGATGACGCACGGGCTGGAGGGCTTGAGGCCTTGCCCTTTCAGTGTGTCTCCCCGGAATGGCCGGTGGTCCTGTCCATGCGCCGGTGGCTTGGGGATACCCTTTCACCAGAGGAGGGGCAGAGGGGGGTGCATGCCGTACAGGACTCCACGTTTCACCGCGCCATGCGTCCCGGGGACCGGCTCGTCACTAAAGGGCGACTGGTGTCAGCTACTGCGATCCGTTCCGGGGTCTTGGCAGTTTGTCGCCTGGAAACCACCGATCGCCTGACAGCGGAACCCGTGACGACCACCTGGACCAGCTCAATCTATCGCGATGTGGTCCTGGATGGGGAGGGTTCGACCCTTGAGACGCCGCCCGCTTTGTCGGAGGCACAAGTCCGGCCTCTGGGACCTGATGCCCGGCGCACTCAAATCGCCATACCGAGAGAGATGCCGCACGTCTATTCAGAGTGCGCCAGTATCTGGAATCCGATCCATACGGAGCGGGCTGTCGCCCTGGCATCGGGGCTTCCAGACATCATCCTTCACGGGACGGCCACCTGGGCACTTGCCGGCCTGACCCTGCTTCGCGCGGATGTCAATCGCGAGGGGGGCCGTCTCAGGCGCATGACGGGGCGGTTTACTGGCATGATTATTCCCGGCGAGACCATCACTGTGCATCATGAAGCTGGCCCCGATGGAACCCTTCGGTTCGAAGTCAGAAGCGCATCGGGTGCTCCGGCAATCACCCAGGGGGTTGCCTGGTTCTGAATGTGGTTGTCAGTGCACCTGAAGGGCCCCGGCATTTGAGGCCGGACCCCTGTGCAATCAGGTGTCGTACCCTGGATTATGCCGATCGAGCCTACGCAGGAGGCCAGGCCAAGCCAGGGCACCGCCAACGCCGCGTTTGGTCTGTTCTCGCACGACGTCCTGTGACTCCTGGGGGGCCATCAAGACCTTGTCCCGGCCCGCAGTGAGGGCGTGAATCTGCATCTTGCAGGCCTGCTCAAGGTTATACATCCCCCGGAAGCAGTCGCCGGCTGTCTTTCCCAGGGACAGGGTTCCATGGTTGCGCAGCATCATAAGCGGCTTGTCGCCGAGGTCGGCCACCAGACGCTCGCGCTCATCCAGGTTCAAAGCAATGCCCTCATAGTCGTGATAGGCCAGCTTGGGCAGGGCGATCAGGGCGGTTTGGCTAAGGGGCAGCAGACCTTCCTGCTGGGCTGATACGGCAACCCCGTATTCCGAGTGCAGGTGCATCACAAAGTGTGCGTCCTCAACGGCCATATGGACCGCCGAATGGATGGTGAAGCCGGCCGCATTGACCATATAGGGCGTATCCTGAAGGATGTTGCCATCGACATCGATCTTGACCAGCGAAGAGGCCGTGATCTCTTCCCAGAACAAGCCATAGGGATTGAGCAGGAACTCATGCTCAGGCCCAGGTATCCGCGCCGAAATATGGGTGTCGACCAGATCGTCCCAGCCATAGAGCGCCACCAGACGGTAGAGGGCGGCCAGATCAACCCGGGCCTTCCATTCGGCGTCTGAAACCCGACCCTTGAGGGAGGCGATACCTGCTACCGATCCGTCAGCCATGGTGGAACCTTTTCCTAATGTACCAGGGGCAGGTTCCCCCTATCATGCTGGCAGGTCAATAGTTACGGCTCATCGTTTTGAGCATGGCGTATGTCGGTTGTCGGGGGGATAGCTCTATCTGGGCGCCTTTTTTCGCAGGATGGCCTCCAGAAATCCCAGAAGTGAAGCGCTTTTCCAGTCGCGGTATGTCTTGAGCCTGTAAGGGGGTGCCTTGATCTGCCATTGGGACCCAGTGCTCAAGACGGCCCCCATCCGCACGATTGGCGATTGATCTTTCCGGTTATCACGGACTAGGTCTTCAAAAAGGATTTCGACATGCTTCAGACGACACCCCTCGGCCGAAACAGCGGTTTGATCGTCTCGCGTTTGTGCCTTGGCACGATGAATTTCGGTGAACCGGGACGGGGCCATCAGGGCGACTGGACGCTTGGCCTGGACGATGCGCGCCCCTTGTTCAAGGCGGCCATTGAAAAAGGCATCTTCTATTTCGACTGCGCCGACATCTACGGGATTGGGGCCAGCGAGACTGTGGTGGGCGCGCTCCTGAGGGAGCTTCTGCCCCGGGAGGATTATGTCCTGGCCACCAAGATTTCTATGCCCATGGGCCCCAATCCCAATGCCGGTGGCTTGTCGCGAAAGCACATCATGGAAGGCGTAGATGCCTGCCTGAGACGTCTGGGGGTCGATTATCTAGATAAGCTGGTCATTCACCGCCATCCGCATGGCATTGCTGGTCATCAAACCACACCCATCGAGGAGACGCTCGAAGCGCTGCATGATGTGGTGAAGGCTGGTAAGGTCACCTATCTAGGGGCCTCATCTATGTTCGCCTGGCAGTTCGCGGAGCTGCAACTGACCGCCAAGATCAACGGCTGGACGCCCTTCGTCTCCATGCAGAACCACTACAACCTCGTCTACCGTGAAGAAGAGCGGGAGATGTTGCCCTATTGCGAGAAAACGGGGGTTGCCGTCACACCCTGGTCTCCATTGGCCCGAGGCATTCTGGCTGGGGCCTATCAGGGTGGTTTCTCTGGCGGATCCACCGCCCGTAGCCAGGGGCGCGACCGTCAGCGCACACAGAGTCTCTATCAGGGGGACGCCGTCTTCGACATTGCCGCGCGCGTCATCGAGACGGCCGACAAGTATGGCAAGACCCCAGCTCAGATCGCCCTGGCCTGGTTGCTGTCAAAGCCGGTGGTCACAGCCCCGATTGTCGGAGTCTCCCGGGTGGAGCAATTGGATCAGCTGATTGCGGCAACCGAGATCCATCTGGAGCCGGAAGATGTGGGATATCTGGAAGAACTCTATCAACCAGTCCAGAACCTGCTGTCCATTGGCTCAAGCTGATGAGCCGCTCTGATCCGATCACAAGAGTCGGGCAGGCGGGATAGAAAACGAGCTGGGAGAGAAATAATGGCACAAGCTGCAGATAGCTATCCACTGGCAGGACTGAAGGTCCTGGACCTGTCGCGGGTCCTGGCCGGACCATTTGCTGGCAGGTTGCTCTCGGACCTGGGGGCAGATGTGGTGAAGATCGAGCCGCCAGAAGGCGACGTCACGCGCCAATGGGGACGGGTGAAGGGCGGTGTGCCCGGCTTTTACCACCAGCAGAATGCCGGCACGCGCAATATTTGTATGGATTTTAGGGCCCCAGGAGCGAAAGACATCGTTCTGGACTTGGTCCGAAAGGCCGACTTGCTGATTGAGAACTATCGACCCGACGTCATGGGGCGGCTTGGCCTAGGCTATGACGTTCTATCGGCCGTAAATCCCCGCCTGATCATGCTGTCCATTTCCGGGTTCGGAGCCAATGGGCCTGAGTCCCGCCGTCCGGCCTATGCCCCCATTGTGCATGCAGAAATGGGCCTTCTTGCCCGCCATGCTCGCCGTGAGGGGGTTCCGCCCCGGGACCTACCCCTGTCGGTGGCAGATACCAATGCCTCGCTGCATGGGCTCATCGCATTGCTGTCGGCGGTCATCCTTAGGGAGCGGACCGGAAAGGGCCAGCATATCGACATCGCCATGGTCGACGCGACCTTGGTGACCGATGACCAGTTCCATTACGAGGCCGAGGATTCTGAAGAGACCATGGGTCTGGCCCCTGATATCTGGGCAACCGGAGCCGGTCCGATCCTGGTGTCAGCAGATTTCCGGCACTTGTTCCGACAGATGGGTTCCCAGCTGGATCTCAAGGATCCTGGAGAAGGCATTGAAAATCTTGATCAAAAGATTGCTCTACGCCGGGCAGCTGTCGCGGAGCACATGCAGGGCCTCGCAGACTGGCCGGCTGTGGCGGCGGCCATGGATGCTATGAATATCGCCTGGGGAGCCGTGCGCGATGGCGCGCGCCTAAGGGACCAGCCGACCCTGGCGCACAGGGGCTCTATCGTCGACATTGATGACCGCGCGGGGGGGCTAAGGCCGATCCCGCAATCGCCCTATCGCTTTTCAGATGCCACGAGCGGTGTTCGAGGCGTCGCACCCCACCGGGGCGAGCACAATGTCGAAGTCCTCGGGGAGTGGCTGGGCCTCGGCGCAGATCGGGTTGCAGCGCTGCGGGCTTCAGGTGTCCTGTCTGCGGACGCGGATCTGGTGCCCTAGTTGCCTTGAAGGTCCGTTGCTTTTCCGGCAAGACCACAGGGCTGCCGAACAGCTCGGTGACCTTGGCGCTGATCTTTCCGGCGCAGATGGCTGACTGGGAAGGGGTTTGAGTCTTCGAAATGACGTCGCCGAACCCCATAGCTGCAGGGCTTGAGCCGCAAAATCCCTGGCGAAGCCCTTTGGTCTTTGCAGGCTTATTGGTGGCAACCCTCCTGATGAGGGGGCCGTTTTACAATATCGTCCATGAGGATGAGGCCTTCTATGCCGTCATCGCGCAGAGGTGGCTTGGTGGCCAATGGCCCTACGCCGCAAGCTTCGATGTAAAGCCACCCCTGACCTTCGCCATCCTTGCGGCTGGGCAAGCCCTGTTTGGCATGCATTTTTGGGTGATCAAGGTGATCGAGGGTCTTGCTGTTGGCCTTGGAGCCTTTGGCGTCTGGAGACTTCTTGAGGGGTATAGCCAACCCCGCGCAGCCCTGTGGGCAGGGCTGTTGTTTGTGGGGTTCAGCCTGCCCTTGCTTGGGGTTTCATCGCCGGCCCAGCTGATCCAAAGCGCATTTACAGTCTGGGCCTTTGCCCAAGGTGTAAGCGCGCGTCGCAGGGGCAGGAGCGGGCAAGCCGGGGTTAGCGGCGTCCTCATGGGGATGGCGATCCTTACCAAGCAAACCGCCGTCTTCGATGCCACGGCCTTGGCGATTTTCTTACTTTGGCCCGAACAATCTGGACTGTCCTGGCGTGGTTTCAAGCTCTTGGTCGTTTGGGGCCTGGGTGCCCTGTTGCCGATCCTTATCTGTAGTCTGGCTTTTGTCGCATCAGGACATGGCGAGCTCTTTCTTCGAGATACGGTCGTTTTTGCCCTTGCCCGGGCGGGCTTGGCATCTCAGGCGTTGCAGCCCATCGGGCCATTTGGCATTGGCACGCGTTTGTTAGGCTTCTTCGGAAGCCTTGCCCCCTTGATGGCACTGGTCGGTGCCCTCGTTCTTTTCGTCACCCGACGGAGTCGCTTGTCACGCCTTGTGGATACTTCACTCATAGGGCTCCTGACCCTTTGGCTAGCCTGCGCCAGCCTGGGCATACTGGCCTTCCTGAGTATTCAACCTTGGTACGCATTTCCCCTAATTCCGCCCTTGGTCATGGTCGCAGCGCTCGTGATCGAGCATGCCC
>CAITHQ010000010.1 GCA_903892305.1 uncultured Alphaproteobacteria bacterium | reverse complement strand
TGCGGCGGGCCTCGTCTTGGCCGCCCTGAACCAGGCGTCGGACTTCCATATCAATCTTCTGGGCGGTGTTTTCAGAGACATTCTGAGTGCGGGAAACCGAATGACCCAGAAAGACTTCTTCCTGATTGTCACCATAGGCCACAGTGCCCAGCTCGTCAGAGAATCCCCAGCGGGTCACCATGTTGCGGGCAAGGCCCGTGGCCGCCTGGATGTCGCTGGAGGCGCCTGAAGTGATGTGTTCCTTGCCGAAGATGATTTCCTCAGACACCCGACCTGCCATCATGATGGCCAAGCGGGAGGTCATCTGCACAAAGTCCATGGAATAGCGGTCACCTTCCGGCAGCTGCATGACCATGCCCAAGGCCCGGCCACGGGGCACAATGGTTGCTTTGTGCACGGGGTCGGACGACGGGACACTCAGTGCCACCAGAGCATGGCCACCCTCGTGATAGGCAGTATTGCGCTTTTCCTCGTCGCTCATGATCATGGACTTGCGCTCTGCGCCCATCATGACCTTGTCCTTGGCCTCTTCGAAATCGCGGTGAAGGACCATTCGACGATTTTTACGCGCCGCCATCAGGGCAGCCTCATTGACCAGATTGGCCAGATCGGCCCCGGAGAATCCGGGGGTGCCACGGGCAATGGTCTTAACGTTCACGTCGGCAGCCAGAGGCACATTCTTCATGTGTACGCGCAGGATACGCTCGCGGCCCCCCACATCGGGATTGCCCACCACAACCTGACGGTCGAAACGGCCAGGCCGCAGCAGGGCCGGGTCCAGAACATCGGGGCGGTTGGTCGAGGCGATGACGATGATGGCCTCGGAAGGATCAAAGCCGTCCATTTCCACCAGCAGCTGATTCAGGGTCTGCTCACGCTCATCATTGCCACCGCCAAGGCCGGCACCTCGATGGCGACCGACGGCGTCGATTTCGTCGATGAAAATGATGCAGGGGCTGTTCTTCTTGGCCTGTTCGAACATGTCGCGTACCCGGCTGGCACCGACGCCCACGAACATTTCAACGAAGTCAGAGCCGGAAATGTAGAAGAAGGGGACGCCAGCTTCGCCAGCCACAGCTCGGCCCAGCAGGGTCTTGCCTGTGCCGGGAGGACCGACCATCAGGGCGCCCTTGGGAATCTTGCCTCCCAGGCGCTGGAACTTCTGTGGGTCCTTCAGGAAGTCGACGATTTCCGCCAGCTCGTCCTTGGCTTCATCCACGCCGGCGACGTCTTCAAAGGTCACGCGGTTCTTGTTTTCGGTCAGCAGCTTGGCCTTGGACTTACCAAAGCCCATGGCACCCCGGGCACCACCCTGCATCTGCCGCATAAAGAACACCCAGACACCGACCAGAAGCAAAATGGGCAGGAGTTGAACCAGGATTGTTCCCCAGAGCGGGCCACCTGGGGGTTTGACCTGAATATCAACGCCCTGCGCTTCGAGTCGGCTGACCAGGGCGTCCTGGTTGGCAGGCGTGGTGGCGGCGTAGATCTTGTTGGCCTTATCGGTCACCTGGACACGGCTGCCGGTGATTTCGGCCTTCTTGAGCGTCCCCGATCCGACCCTCTGCAGCAGCTGGGAATAGCTCACCTCAGAAAGGTTGGCTGATTTCTGGCTAGAGGTCATGACGCTGTAAAGCCCGGCCAAGGCCAGGATGATGATGCCCCAGATTGCCAAATTGCGCAGGTTCATGATTATTCAATTTGCCTTCGAAAAGTTCGCTGATCCCAAGATAGGGAAGCACCCTTGGATTCACCAGGAAGGTACGCGTCGAATTACGGAAAATACGCATCTGCAGAGGATCAGGATAGCAAAAAGGCCGCGCGATCGCCGCACGGCCCTTTCAAGGTCATAAAAAGCGCCGTCGTTCTAACGAACAGGCTTCTTTGGTGGGGGCAACAAACCTTCACGCTGGGCGCGCTTGCGGGCCAGCTTGCGGGCGCGACGGACGGCTTCAGCCTGCTGGCGTGCGCGCTTTTCCGAGGGCTTCTCATAGTGCACGTGCCGCTTCATTTCGCGGAACGAGCCTTCACGCTGCATCTTCTTCTTCAGCGCCTTGAGGGCCTGATCGACATTATTGTCGCGCACGAAAATCTGAACCAGAGGTCTCTCTCCTGTCACCCGTTCCCGATCGGCTGACCTGACAGGCGCAGCGGCGAACGGACAAAATCTTTAAGTCCCGACCGCAAGGCGACCGGCTTTGAGCGCGGCGGAATAGCAGAAGGAAAAGGCAATGTCCACGGCGGACAAGGCCGTGAGATCGTACTATTATCGAGTCATGTCAAAGGCGAACGCAAAGATGACCGATTGGGCGACCCAGACTGAGCAGGACGTCCTGGATCAGGCCTTAAGGCTAGCCCCCAAACAAGGCTGGACCTGGCCTATGGTGCGGTCCAGTGGCGCAGCTTGCGGACTAACGGGGCCAGAGACTGAATTGCTCCTGCCTCACGGCCCTTCTGACCTTGCCGCCCTGCTCTCACGCCGCCACGACACCCGAGCCCTCGAAAGACTACCAGATCCCTTAGGACTCAAGATCCGGGAGCGTATTCGTGCCGCTGTTCTAGCGCGCCTCGAGGCCGCGGCTGCTGATGGACCAGCCGTTCGCCGTTGGGCTGGATGGCTAGGCCTACCCATGAACCTGCCCATGGCCCTTCGGCTTGTGTGGGAAAGCGCCGACAGTCTCTGGCGCTGGGCCGGGGACACCTCGACCGACGAGAACCACTACTCAAAGCGCGCGATATTGGCGGGAATCCTGATGAGTGCCTTAAGCCTGCGCCTATCGGTGGGCGCCGAGGCAACGGAGCGATTTGTTGATAGCCGGATTGAAAATGTCATGGCCTTCGAAAAGTGGAAGGCGGGGGTCAAGCCTGGCGATCTGCTGGCCAGTCTCGTGACCTCGCTGGGACGACTGCGCTACGGAAAAAGCTAGACCCGGCTCCCATAAGCCAGTCTTGCTGATTGGCTCTTTCTCTAGAACCAGTTTTTGCGGCGAAACCAGAGGAATGGGATGAGGCCTGACAAGATCATCAGGCAGATGGCCATGGGATAACCAAAGGGCCATTCCAATTCTGGCATGTTTTTGAAGTTCATGCCGTAAATCGCCCCGATCAGGGTGGGCGGCATCAGCAGAACTGTGACCACAGCGAAAAATTTCATCGTCGCATTCTGCTCGATATTGATAAGGCCAAGGGCCGCGTCGAGCAGGAAAGAAATGTGTGAGGCCTGATAGCCCGAGTGTTCGGTCAGGGACTGAATATCGTGCTGGATAGACGACAGATGGATCTGATGGGCGGGATCTTCTGAAATTTCGTGGGCTAGGGCGGCAAAACTCGCCAATCGTCCCAGACTGACCAGGCTGGTCCGCACCAGGGAGGTTGTTGATTGCGTGCGCGCCAGGGAGGTCAGGAGCGGTTCGAAGGCCCCCCCCTTGGGACGTGAGAAAATCGCTGCTGAAGACTCCTGAACCTGGGCTGAGCCTGCTTCCAAGACTTCGGCACCCCGCTCGATAATCGCATCCATCAGACCCAAGAAGGTGTCGGCACCCGATGAGGAATCTGTCGTGGGCGACAGGGCGCGCTGGCCAAACACATCAAAGGCCTTTGAATTGAAAAAGCGGACCGTAATCAGCCGGTCGCCAGTAAGAACAAAGGTCACGGGACAAAGCTCAGCCACATCCTGATCGCTGCGCGTCAGCAAGCTGGCGGTCATGAAGGTCGCACCCGCCTCACGATAGAGCCGGCTTGATGGCTCGATCTGCTGCATTTCTTCTGGGGTCGGAAGTTGTAAGCTAAGGGCGAGCTCAGCGGCCAATTCCTCGCTGCGGGAGGGGCAGTGCATATCGACCCAGACGGTATCTTCAGGCACCTGCCAAGCAGATGTCAGAGCGTCTTCTGAATAGATGTCAAAACGGTGGGCGTTACGGCGCAAGACCCTCAGCACGAAGCGGGACCCTTCACGAAGCCTTGGGTCAGTTTTTCTGGTCCGAAGGCGGCGGCGAAGATGTGACCGCCTGAATCAATGCGGCGATCTTGTCGCCGGAATCTGCAGCCTGACTGAACATGGTCAAAGGATTTGCACCGGGTCGAACCGCAGACGCAACTTGGCTGGCGGCATTCTGCGCCATGGCAATGGCTGTATTCTGCGCATTGCTGAACCCGGAGCTGGCAATCTGCCGAGCCTGGGCATCCTGATAGATAAAGCCGTAGGTGGGATAGGTGGTAGTGCCAAGATCGCGCACCGGATCGTACCAGACCTTGACCGTCGACCAATCGCCGGCGGGAGAGACATCAATGACGGTCACGTCTTTTTCGATCTGACCGCGGGACCCGCCAATACGAGACCAATTAGCGTGACTGATCTGAATGACCCGGTCGGTGAGCACCTGGCTAACCACTGCCACATGCCCAAGGGACATGCGGCCCGTGGGCTTGAAGCAGAGAACTGCACCCGCCTTGGGAGCCCGGCCGGTGTCATATCGGCCAATAGCCTGCCGCCACCACGTATAGGCATCGCCAAAAATCTGGATGCCTGAGGCCAGACGCGCAAAGGGGACGCACTGCCAATAAATGTCAGCCGCAGCGCTCGAAATCGGCGCAATCGTCATAACCGCTACGGCGGCCAGAGAACCGATGAGGGTCCTGGTCCGTTTAAGCATGTCGGAGAAGCCCCCACGCGAAACCTAGGTAGGAATACTCACCCTTAGCCGAGATGGGAAGCGGATTTATGCTCCGGCTTGCTCAGCTTGGTGAGTCGCACGCGCAGTCGCCATGAGCTTCATGCGTTTGCGAGCGGGATTTTCAATGAAGTGATATGACAAAGCTGAAAGTAAAATCAGACCTAAAATCAAAACTAACCACAAGGAAAAGGTTAAATGACCATCCTTGACCTCAAAAATCCGTGTCATCGTATTCACGAATGCTAAATTCCAGGGAATACAAATCATATACATGGAATAACTAATCTCACCGAGATAGACCAGGGGAGGCTGCGCCAATAGGGCTGATCCGGTTTTCGCCAGTTGCGCCAAGAAGAGCAGGGTTAACCCCAGGCCGAGAACAACCAGAGAATCCGACCCTTGATCGGTGATGAAAAAAATCGTCAGGGTGCCTGAAAATAGGGCACCAAGAAGCGCCTTTCGGCGGTTTTGGGCGGGCCGCGCCACCCAATAGCCGTAGAGGGCGCAGCCATAGGCAAAGCTTGGAACGATTCGAAGTGCACCCCAGGAAATGGTTGCCTCGGTCAGCTTCTCATCCGTTAGAGCCAGGAAACCTGCATTCACGCCGAGCACCAATCCTACGGCCAGGACGAGACCCAAGCTGGGTCGATGTTTCAGTTTCAGGGCGACGAAGGCGAAAATTGGGAAGGTCAGATAGGCGAACCACTCCGCTGAGATGGACCAGGACGGATGATTCCAGGACGCCGTGGGAGCCAGGCCCCACGCCTGGGTAAGGGTAAGATTGGCCGGCAAGCTGCGCCAACCCAGAATATTGGGATCAATACTAAATCCAAGGCCGATGGCCGCCAAGGCCATGGTCCCTATGCCGATCAGCGTGGCAAGATGAAGGGGGTAGACCCGGGCAAGGCGGTTCCAGAGAAACCCGCCATAATCAAAACGTCCCGCCTCAACCGCACCGCGGTAGACATGGCAGAGGATAAAGCCCGACAAAATGAAGAACAGATCGACGCCCAGATAGCCCTTATCGATGAAGATCGGGCGAACCAGGGACCCTGTGAGATCGGGCCAATAATGAAACAATATGACCCAAAGCGCCGCAAAGAACCGCAGGCTGGTCAGGGCGCGCAGGTTTTCGGCGGGGTTCATCGAGAATCCGTTCCAATCTCGCGCGTCTCAGCGCCTTAGGCATACTGGCAACACTACGGGCATCAGACTGAGTTGCCTTCGGGCTGGAAAATCACTTGAAGGCGACTATCTAAAGGCTTGGTTTACTGGGGATGACGAGATGGCGGGCTTAATGCACTTTTTGACCGATCCTGCTGCATGGGCAGCCCTGATCACTTTGATTGTTATGGAGGTGGTGCTCGGGATCGACAATCTGGTGTTTATTTCGATCCTCTCAAACAAGCTGCCGCCTGAGCAACGCACCCGCGCCCGGCGCTTAGGGTTGGCCCTTGCCCTGATCATGCGGCTGGCCCTCCTCTCGACCCTGGCCTTCCTGGCAGGCCTGACAGCCCCCGTCCTAAGCCTTCCCTGGACATTGCCCCTAGACCAGGAAGGGCATCAGGCGATTGATCTAGCGTTTTCCTGGCGGGACCTGATCCTGATCGCGGGAGGTCTGTTTTTGGTCTGGAAGGCGACAACAGAGATCCATCATGCAGTAGACCCTGTGGTCAGCGATGACCTTCTGGACAAAAAGGCACCTGTCGCCCTGAACTTCGGCACCGCCATTGTTCAGATTCTACTGCTGGATATCGTCTTTTCCATCGACTCGATCCTGACGGCTGTGGGCATGACGGATCATTTGCCGATTATGGTTTGTGCCGTCGTCATCGCCGTCGCGGTTATGCTGCTGGCTGCAGACCCCCTGGCCAATTTCATTCATAACAATCCCACCGTCATCATGCTGGCCCTTGGCTTCCTGCTGATGATCGGTGCCACCCTCATCGCTGAGGGTTTTGGCGTGCATGTCCCCAAGGGCTATATCTATGCTGCTATGGCCTTTTCCGGCCTCGTTGAGGGCCTAAATATTGCCTCACGGGCGGCGAAACGTCCGCACTAAAGAAAGCTATAGGGGTCAACATCGATGGCGAGGCGTATGGCCGCGGGCGGCCGGGCCCTGGCCCGCCAGGCGGCGAGATAGGCCGATAGGTCAACCGTACGATCGGCGCGAACCAGAAACCGCTTGCGCCGTCGCCCCCGTACAAGGCCCAGAGGCGCGTCAGCAGGACCGTAAACCTGCACGCCGTCCGCGTTAGGTGCAGCCTGGGCCAGGATCTGGACAAAGGCCTCTAGGGCCATGGGATCTGGCCCTGAAATGATCAGCGCCGCCAAACGCCCAAACGGCGGCAGGCCTGCCATGTCGCGCTCATGCAGCTCTGCCGTGGTAAAAGCGTCGCGATCCTGAGCTTGCAAGGCCTGCATGACGGCGTGCTCTGGAGCATAGGTCTGCAAGAGGGCACGGCCAGGCCTGTCCTTGCGCCCCGCCCGCCCCGTGGCCTGGGCCAGGAGCTGATAGGTACGCTCGGCCGCACGCAGGTCTCCGCCCCGTAGCCCCAGATCAGCGTCAACCACGCCCACCAGGGTCAGGTTTGGAAAATTGTGCCCCTTTGCCGCGGCCTGGGTGGCGACAAGTATGTCGAGCTGCCCCTCTTCCATAGCCGCGATTAGGTTTCGCGCCTCCCGGGCATCCCAAAGTGTGTCCGAAGAGAAGACGGCAATGCGCGCTTCTGGAAACAGGGCCTTGGCCTCTTCTTCTACCCGCTCGACCCCAGGCCCGATGGAGACCAGGCTGTCGAGAGCACCACAGTGGGGACAGGCGGCGGGCTTGGGCATGGAAAAGCCGGTCAGGTGGCAGACCAGACGCCCTGAATAGCGATGCTCCACCAGCCAGGAATCGGTATCCGGCGCCGTCATCCGCTCTCCGCAAGCCTTGCAGAGTACCAAGGGTGCATAGCCCCGCCGGTTGAGAAACAGCAGGGACTGCTCCCCTGCGGCATAGGTCGCCTTGAGGGCCTCAACAAGCGGTGGCGAGAGCCAAAAGCCGGAGGCTGGGGGCGAGGCCCGCATGTCGACCAACTGAATGTCAGGCAGGCGCGCAACCCCATGCCGCGCCGTCAGACGTAGCCAGCGATATCGACCAGTTTCTGCGTTTCGCAGGGATTCAAGAGATGGCGTCGCAGAGGCCAGTATTACACTGGCGGCCTCAATCTTAGCTCGGGCGACTGCGAGGTCTCGGGCCTGGTAGATGAAACCATCCTCCTGCTTATAGGAGGTGTCGTGCTCCTCATCGACAATCACCAAGGTGAGCTTTCGAAAGGGCAGGAAAAGGGCCGAGCGTGCGCCGACGACAATACGGCAGAGCCCCGTGGCGACGCCGTCCCAGACCTTGCGCCTTTGCGGCGGCGCAATGTCGGAGTGCCATTCTCCGGGGGCCGCAGCGAAGCGGGCCTCAAACCGCGCGATCACCGCCTGGGTCAGGGCAATTTCCGGCAGGAGCACCAGAACCTGAGCATCTGGATCCGCCGCCAGAGCGGCGTGGACCGCCTCTAAATAGACTTCGGTCTTTCCCGATCCGGTAATCCCATCCAGCAGGGCAACATTGAAACCCCCGGCCGCCATCATCGTCTTGAGCTCTGTTGCAGCCGCCGCCTGGCTGACATTGAGCTCCGGCCCAGCCAGGGCGAGATCTGGCTCTGGAAATCGCGGGTCGGCTTCGATCAGACGAAGGGCCAGAACGCCCTCTTCGATCAGCCCCTTGATGACCCCTGGCGACACGCCCGCGGCCCGAGCCAGGTCCGCAGAGCTGGCAAAGCCCTGAGGGGCGACCGCTAACACCTGGGCGCGCGCAGCGGTCAATTTAGCCGGCGTCAGACCCGTAATCTCGATGACCTTGGCCGGTTTGGCTTTGGGCGCTCGGGCTCCGCGCAGGGCCATGGCTAGGGGTTGGCCCGGGTCGGACACCGCATAGCGCGCTGCCCATTGGATGAACTCTAAGGCGTTGGGCGGAAGGGGCGGCGCGTCGATCCGGGCATCCACGGGTTTCAACGGCCGATTGCCACCGTCCGCGTCGCGAAGTGCGGCTACAACGCCGTGGACGAGGCGCGATCCCAGAGGGGCTGCGACCTGGTCACCCACATGCAAATCCATCCCTTCGGGCTCCGAATAGTCGAAGGCTTCCGAAAGCGGTAAGGGCAGGAGGATGGAAGCAATGCGGCTCATTTTAAAGTCCACTATAGGACCATCTGGCAGCCAGCGGACCGCTGATCTGCCGTAAATTCGCAATTAAGACGAGTTATGAAGTCTATTCCGAGCCTTCTCTTAGAGGCCTAACAAGGCTAGAAGCCCCGGCGTCGCTTTTTTGGACAAAGACCATGCAGCTTTTCCTCGATACCACGGACTTCGACCTATTGGCTGACCTGCAGACCACTGGCCTGGTGGATGGGGTCACGACAAATCCGTCTCTGATCGCCAAATCTGGCAAGCCGATCCTGGATGTGATCGCCAAGATCTGCGATCTCGTGGAAGGCCCGGTGAGCGCTGAGGTTACAGCCACAGATGTGGCCGGCATGCTGGCCGAAGGTGCCAAGCTGGCGGGTATAGCCCCCAATGTCGTGGTCAAGGTGCCTTTAACCCGTAATGGACTGGTCGCCGTTCAGGAGTTTGCCGTTCAGGGCATTCAGACCAATGTCACCCTATGCTTCTCGGTCACCCAGGCGCTCTTGGCCGCCAAGGCTGGTGCCACCTATATCTCGCCGTTTGTGGGCCGCTTGGACGATCAGGGCGCAGACGGCGTCGATCTGATTTCTGAAATCCGCGCCATCTACGACAATTATGACTTTGATACCGAAATTCTCGCCGCTTCGATCCGTAACACGGCCCATGTCAGGGCTGTGGCCCTGGCGGGTTCAGACTGCGCCACCCTGCCCCCGAGCGTTTTTCTCGACCTCTTCAAGCACCCGTTAACCGAAAAAGGTCTTTCTGATTTCCTGAGTGATTGGGCCAAAACGGGTCAATCCATCCTGTAGAAACGGGGACGGACGTATGGACGCGAGTGGGGCGACCGCAGAGACATTGGATTTGGAGCCTGAAGAGGTTCGAAGCTTTCTGTTCCAAAATCCGGATTTTCTTCATCAAGACACCGAACTGCTGGGCGAGCTTGGCCTTCGACGCGTGACCGTCGGTAATGTGATTGAATTTGGACCCGTGGCCCTCGCCAGGGTCCATGAGGCCCATCGTCTTGAAAGCCGGGCCCGTCAGACCCTTGAGGCCACTGCCCAGGCCAATTTTGCAGCTCAGGCTCAAACTCACGGCGCCGTCGTCGACCTGCTGGACGCCCGCAATCACGCCGACCTTGCACACCGGGTAGATGAACTGGCCCAAGCCCGGTTTGGCCTCGCCGCAGGCGTTATAGGGCTAGAGGGTCCAGATAGGACCCCAGCTGGATGGCGGACCCTCGCAGAGGGGGGGCTCGATCTGGTTATTGGCCATGATCGCATAACCCGGATGGGATTTCAGCCGACGGCGCTTGGACTGTTTGGCCAGCGCGCACCGCAAATCGCCTCAATGGCTATGGTTCGCCTGGCCATTTGGCAGCCTGCCCGTGTAGGGATCTTGGCCTTTGGGTCGACTGATCCTGAAGGGTTCACCCCAGACATGGGCAGCGAACTGGTTGCTTTCCTGGCTCGGGTTGTAGAGCGGACAGCCGAGCGCTGGCCGGTGATGCCGTGACCGCCCTCGAGGCGCTGGCCCAATGGCTTGAGCACCTCGAAAAGGAACGCAGATCTTCGCCGCGCACCTTGGAAGCCTATGGCTTTGCGGGCCGTCGCTATTTGGTGTTTCTGCAAAAGCACCGGGGAGGCACCCAGAACTTGGCAGATCTCGCCTCTGTCTCGGCCAGTGAAATACGCGCATGGCTGGCGGAATTGCGGGCCGGAGATCACCCCTTATCGCCGCGCTCCATGTCCCAGGCCCTCTCCGCCGTTCGGACGTTTCACAGATTCCTTGATCGCCGATTGGGAACGCCAAACGCCCAGGTCGCCCTGGTCCGGGGCCCCAGGATTCGCCCGTCAGCGCCAAGGCCCGTCACCGAAGACCAGGCCATAGGTCTATTGGCTGAGCCCGGTCTTGATCCTGATCGCGAAGATTGGGAATCGGCCCGAGACGAAGCGGTGATGACCCTGCTCTATGGTTGCGGCCTGCGAATTTCGGAGGCCCTGTCCCTGAAACTGTCAGATACGCCGCTGTCCGACCGCCTGCGGATCATCGGCAAGGGCTCAAAGACCCGCATTGTGCCTGTCCTGCCGCAGGTGGCCCAGGCCGTGGCGGCCTATTTGGCGCAATTGCCATTTGTCTTATCGTCGCACGACCTAGTGTTTCGGGCCAAGCGCGGGGGACCGCTTAGCCCCCGGCACATGCAGGCCACGGTCCAGGGCTTGCGCGGACGATTGGGCCTGCCAGATAGTGCAACGCCCCACGCGCTCAGGCACTCCTTCGCCACCCATCTGCTGGGTGCGGGGGCGGATCTAAGATCCATTCAGGAACTTCTGGGCCACGCATCCTTGAGCACAACCCAGAAGTACACCGACGTGGACGCTGCTGCCCTGCTCGGGGCTTACGCCAAAGCTCACCCGCACGCCTAACTAGGCCTGCATAGTCCAACCCTCGACGCCCATAGCCGCTTGGCGACCCGCTTCGGAGCGTGTTGGGTGAGGGTGACAGGTGCGCGCAATATCTTCACTGGCCGCCTTGAACGCCATGGCGACGCAGTATTCGCCGATCAACTCTCCAGCCTGGGGTCCGATAATATGGACACCGAGGATTTCGTCGGTTTTCGCGTCAGCCAGGACCTTGGCGAAGCCGTCGGTCTCGTGATTGATCTTAGCGCGGCTATTGGCGGTGAAGGGGAACTTGCCGACCTTATAGGCGACCCCCGCGGCCTTGAGTTGTTCCTCGGTCTGACCGACCCAGGCCACTTCCGGGGCGGTGTAGACGACGCTGGGCACCAGATTATAGTCCACATGACCGACCTTGCCGGCGATGAACTCAATGCAGGCCACCGCATCTTCTTCTGCCTTGTGGGCCAGCATGGGGCCATGAATGACGTCACCAATCGCCCAAACCCCGGGCGCACTGGTCTTGAAATGGTCGGTGTCGATGATGCCGCGCTTGTCAGGAACAATGCCGACGGTCTCCAGGCCAAGGCCCTCGGTAAAGGCGCGGCGGCCAATGGCCAGCAGGACATAGTCAGCGCTAAGGGTTTCGACCGCGCCGCCGGCCACAGGCTCGACCGTAACCTCGACGCCCTTCGCAGAGGCCTTGGCACCGGTGACCTTTGACCCAAGCTTGAAGGTCATGCCCTGCTTGGTCAGGCCCCGCTGAAAGGTCTTTGCCATATCGGTATCCATGCCCGGCGTAATGCGGTCGAGGAACTCCACGACCGTCACCTGGGCACCCAGACGACGCCAGACCGAGCCCAATTCAAGGCCGATAATACCTGCCCCAATTACCACCAGGTGCTTGGGAACTTCCGGCAGGGAGAGGGCGCCTGTTGAGTCGACAATGCGCTTTTGGTCGACGCTAACACCGGGCAGTCCCGACGGCGCAGAGCCCGTGGCGATGACAATATTCTTCGTTTCCAGGACCGTGACGGCACCGTCAGTGGTCGTGACCTCGACCTTGCCAGGCCCCGCCAGCTTGCCATAGCCCCTTACCCAATCGACCTTATTCTTCTTCATCAGGAATTCGACCCCCTTGGTGAGGGCCGACACCGACTCTGCCTTCTGGCCCATCATCTGGGGCAGGTTAAGCTTGGGCGTCACCTCAATGCCGAGGTGGGCGAAGTCTTTCTTGGCGGCTTCGAAGAGTTCCGACGCATGCAGGAGCGCCTTTGAGGGCATACAGCCAACATTGAGGCAGGTGCC
>CAITHQ010000009.1 GCA_903892305.1 uncultured Alphaproteobacteria bacterium | reverse complement strand
TCCCGCCGCGCCTGACCAAATCCGTTCGCGTCCAGAAACTCGACCTTTAACGCCTCACGATCCAAGCTCGCGATCCTTCCAACTACCATGGGCGGTCAATCGCGCCCGACGCGCATCACCCTCTAAAAATAAGTCTATATCGAGTCGGTCGGGGGGAAGGCGACCCTCAAGGCGTTCGGGCCATTCGATAATCGCCGCACCATCTTCCAGGGCCTCTTGAAGTCCGATTTCATAGGCTTCATCGGGATCGGTCAGGCGATAGAGATCAAAGTGGGCGATTGGAAAATCTGGCCCCTCATAGGCTTGCACCAGGGTAAAGGTCGGACTTGGGACCTCTTCATCTGGCCGGGTCAGGGCCCGAACCAGTCCCCGGGCCAGGGTGGATTTTCCAGCCCCGAGCGGTCCGTTGAGGCAAAGGGCGTCGCCGACCCTTAACTTTTTGGCCAAGGATTCGCCCAGGGCGACGGTTGCCGAGTCATCGGCGAGGAAGAGATCAAGCGGCTGCATTACGAAAGGGCCCGGTCCGGGTCTTGGCCAAGCCCAACGGCCACGTGGGTCTTCAGGGCCTCGGTCGCGCGGAGGGGATCAGGATCAAGCTCGCGCCAATCGATCACCGGTCCGACGTCGATAGAGAACGCCCCGCCGCGCTTGTTGAGCAACTCATGGAACAAGGTGATGTCCCGCAATTCGCCGGAAAAATGGTGGAAAAAATGGAAGAGGGTCGACCACGGGCCCCGGACATGCAGGGGCAGAATGGGGGCCTCATATTTGCGGGCCAGAGAGACTGCCGTTGTCATCCATGGCGATTCCGCCAAACGTCCATCCTTGCCCTGCCGCGCCAGCTTTCCTGCCGGAAAAATCACGAGGGGGCGCTCGGCCTCCATGGCGTCCCGCGTCATATTCAAGGTCAGCCGCGTCCGCTCGCGGGTCCGTTTTTCGGCCACCCATTCTACTGGGATCAGAGTGTCGATCAGCCCGGGGCAGACCCTATGGGCGTCGGCATTTGCATAAAAGCATAAGTCAGGGCGGTAATCTTTCAGGGCGTCATAGACCGCCACACCGTCGGCAATCCCCGTTGGATGATTGGCAATGACCACCACCCGGCCAGTGCGCGGTATCCGGTCTGGTCGCCGCACGATGAGTTTGATTTGCAGTAGGTCCGACACCGCCTCCAAAGCATCGCGGCCGGGCAGGGGCGCAATGATATCGGCCATGGCTCGGGCCTTGCGATAGTCCAAAACCTTATAGAGAAGCGGCCGTGCCAGAGGCCATAAGGCACTGTTGGCAAGCTTGGGGGCGCGCTCGACAATCAGTCGGTCGACAATGTGAGCATCATGGCCCGTGGCCTCAGCCAAGGATGTTGTCTGGGCGACCGTCATGGGACGGAGAATGCCTGTACTGCGCTTGAAGGTCTAGGCATGGCGGGTTGCAGCCCGTAGAAGATTTGGCATGCGCGACATCACTCATTTCATCGACGGTGCCTCCTCTGTAGGTGCTTCAGGCCGATACGGCGACGTTTTCAATCCCAATACAGGCGAGGTCCAGGCCAAGGTGGCTTTGGCTTCGGCTGCAGAGGTTGATCTAGCCGTTCAGGCAGCCCTCCGAGCACAGCCCAATTGGGCAGCGACCAATCCCCAGCGCCGCGCCAGGGTGATGTTTGAATTCAAACGTCTAGTGGAAGCCCACATGCAGGCGCTGGCTGAGCTCCTGTCCTCTGAGCACGGCAAGGTCATTGCCGACTCCAAGGGCGACATTCAGCGGGGCCTGGAGGTCATCGAATTTGCCTGCGGCATTCCCCATGTCCTCAAGGGTGAATACACGGAAGGGGCCGGGCCTGGCATTGACGTCTATTCCATGCGCCAGCCCTTGGGCGTCGCTGCAGGCATTACGCCGTTTAACTTCCCCGCCATGATCCCCATGTGGATGTTCGGTATTGCGATCGCAGTGGGCAATACCTTTGTGCTCAAGCCGTCGGAGAAGGACTCATCTGTTCCAGTGCGCCTGGCCGAACTGTTCATGGAGGCCGGTGCCGCCGTGGGGCAGGATGTTAGGGGCGTGCTGAATGTCGTGCACGGCGACAAGGTCAGCGTCGACGCCATTCTCGACCATCCGGCTATTGCCGCGGTCAGCTTTGTCGGCAGTTCCGACATCGCCCACTATGTCTATTCAAGGGGCACGGCCAACGGCAAGCGGGTGCAGGCCATGGGCGGTGCCAAGAACCATGGCATTGTCATGCCAGACGCCGACCTGGATCAGGTAGTCAAGGATCTGTCCGGTGCGGCTTTCGGGTCAGCCGGTGAGCGGTGCATGGCCCTGCCCGTCGTGGTGCCCGTGGGGGCTAGGACGGCAAATGACCTTCGCGAGCGCCTGGTCGCCGAAATCGAAACTCTGAAGGTCGGCCTCTCCAATGATACCGCCGCGCAATACGGTCCCGTTGTCAGCGCAGCCCACCGTCAAAAGATCGCTGACTATATCCAGATCGGGGTCGATGAGGGGGCAGAGCTTGTGGTGGATGGCCGCGGCTTCCAGCTACAGGGCTTTGAGAAGGGCTTCTTCATCGGCCCCAGCCTGTTTGACCAGGTGAAGCCCGGCATGAAGACCTATCAGGAGGAAATCTTCGGGCCAGTCTTGCAGATGGTGCGGGCCGAAACCTTTGAGGACGCGCTCGCCCTGCCATCGGCCCACCAGTACGGCAATGGCGTTGCGATCTTTACCCGCAGCGGCAAGGTCGCCCGGGAGTTCGCCGCGCGAGTCAATGTGGGCATGGTCGGCATTAATGTGCCGATCCCGGTGCCCGTGGCCTATCACTCCTTCGGGGGTTGGAAGCGCTCCGCCTTTGGCGACACCAACCAGCACGGCATGGAGGGTGTAAAGTTCTATACCAAGGTCAAAACGATCACCGCCCGTTGGCCAGATGGCGATGTGGCAGACTCGGCTTTCGTCATTCCAACCATGAAGTAACAGGCCTTGACGGACCCTAGGTGATGACCGTCATTCCGACTGCAACGAGACAAAATTGGGAGAGAAACAACCATGGCTTTCAAGCCTTTTGATCTGACTGGAAAAGTCGCCCTGGTGACTGGCGGCAATGGCGGTATCGGCTTTGGTATGGCCGAAGCCCTGGCCCAGGCCGGTGCCGATGTGGTGATCTGGGGATCCAATCCCACCAAGAACGCCGATGCGGAAGACAAGCTCAAGGCCACCGGCGTTCGGGTCCTGACCCAGGTGGTCAATGTCGCCGATGAAGAGGCAGTTCGCGCCGGCATGGTCGAAGCGGTCAACAAGATGGGCCGGGTCGACACGGTTGTCGCCAATGCCGGCATTGGCGGCGGCGCGCCCTCGTTCTCCGAATTCTCGACTGAACAGTACCGCAGGGTTCTGTCGGTCAATCTGGACGGCGTCTTCTTCACCTTCCGCGAGGCCTGCAAGCACATGGTGGCCCGAGCCGGCGAAGGTGACCGGGCGGGTGGCTCCTTGGTGGTGATCTCGTCCCTCTCAGCCTTGGACGGCGCACCACGCAATGAGGCCTATGCCGCTACCAAGGGAGCGGTCATCTCCATGATCCGCGCCATTGCTGTCGAGCACGCCCGTTATGGCGTCCGCGCCAATGCCATACTGCCCGGCTGGATCGCCACCGACATGACCGCCGGCGCCCAGGGCAATGACAAGTTCAACGACAATGTCATCAAGCGCGTGCCGGTCCGCCGCTGGGGCCAGCCCGCCGACTTCGGTGGTATGGCCGTCTATCTGGCCTCTGACGCGTCGAGCTTCCACACCGGCGACAGCTTCCTGATCGACGGCGGTTACGGCATCTTCTAGGACCGAGGTCTAGGGCGCGGCGATCAGGCCGCGTCCAGGGCCCGGCTGACGTCGCGCACCAGATCGCCCGCGCCTTCTAGGCCGACACTCATCCGCACCCAGCCCTCGGTCAGGCCGATCTCCAGGCGCTCAGCCTCGGGCATGGACCTATGAGTGGTGGTGCAGGGGTGGGTGGCCATAGACTTGGCGTCCCCCAGATTGTTGGAAATATCGACAATCGCCAGGGCGTCCAGGAACCGCCATGCCGCGGCCCGGTCACCCAGATCAAAGGCGACCACATTTCCGGGGCCGGTCATCTGGTTGGCGATCAAGGCTGCTTGGGGGTGATCGGGGCGGCCCGGGAACAGGACGCGCTTGACCTTGGCGTGTTCACCTATGGCGTTGGCGACCTTTGTGGCGTTCTCCGCCTGGCGGGTGACCCGCAGTTCCAGGGTTTCGAGACCCTTCAACAGGACCCAGGAATTGAACGGCGACAAGGCCGGGCCGGTATGGCGCAGTATGTCCTTGTAGGACTCGCTCATCAGGGGCTCGTTGCCCAGTATGGCTCCGCCCAGCACCCGACCCTGGCCGTCAATATGCTTGGTGGCGGAATAGACGACGATGTCGGCACCCAGGGTCAGGGGCTTCTGAAAGATCGGCGTGGCAAACACATTGTCCACCACCAGTTTGGCACCGGCGGCGTGGGCGATGTCTGCGACAGCGCCAATGGCTGTAACTTCCAGCAGGGGATTGGCGGGGCTTTCCACCAGGAAGGCCTTGGTGTTGGGCCGCACGGCATTCTTCCAGGCGCTCAAGTCTGTAGCGTCCACATAGGTCACTTCGACCCCGAACCGGGGCATCCATTCAGACAAGATCCAACGGCAGGAGCCGAACAGGGCGCGGCCAGCGACAATGTGGTCGCCCGCCCTGACCAGACCCTGCAGGGCCACATGCACGGCGGCCATGCCCGAGGCTGTGGCGCGACAAAGCTGCGCGCCTTCCAGCAGGGCCAGCCGGTCCTCGAACATCTGGGTCGTGGGATTGCCGAACCGCTGATAAATATAGCCCGCGTCCTCGCCGGAGAACCGGCGGTCGGCGGCGCTGGCGCTGTCATAGGCGAAGCTCTGGGTGAGATAGAGGGCTTCGGAGATCTCGCCATAGGGCGAGCGGGCGAGGCCACCGCGCACCAGCTTGGTTTCCTGTTCCCAGTCCTGCGGATTCTCGGCCATGGGGTGCTCCTTAGGTTTCGTCTCGCTGTTGACCCGACCCACTGGTCGCGGTCAAGGGCGCGGAGGGCAAGTCAGGATTTCTGTCCTAACCTTCAGAGGCGCGCGATCTTGCCAAGTGCGCCCCGGGGGGCGACTAAGGGAGCGATGACAAACACTGCCACCGCGGGGATTCTCCCCTGCCAATCCATTGACGAGCTGATCGCCCAGGGCGCCATCACCTCGCAGAGCCCTTTCGACGCCAACCAGGTCCAGCCGGCCAGTCTGGACCTGCGTCTGGGCGTGCGCTGCTGGCGGGTGCGGGCCTCCTTCTTGCCGCGTCTGGGACGCACGGTGGCCAGCCGTATCGCCGATGTGGCCATGCATGAGCTGGACCTCAGCAAGGGGGCCGTGCTCGAGCGGGGCTGCGTCTACATCGCTGAGCTCCAGGAACGGCTCAGTCTGCCCGTCGACATTTCTGCCCGGGCCAATCCCAAGAGCTCCACAGGCCGGGTGGACGTTTTTGTCCGCCTGCTCAGCGACCGGCAACCGGCTTTTGATGATGTGGCGGCGGGCTATGACGGTCCGATCTATATCGAGATTGCCCCCCAGACCTTTTCCATACTGGTCCGCACCGGCACCCGGCTGAACCAGCTGCGCCTCAAGCGGGGAACCCCTGCCCGCCTGGGCACCCGCAGTGTCGGGGTCGACCTGAGCGACGGGGTGGCGGGGTTCCGGGCCCGTCGCCATTCCGGCGTGGTCGACATGGACCGGGTGGATGGACACGACCCCCGGGATTTCTGGGAGCCCCTGCATCCGGTCCGCGGCGAACTCCTGCTGGACCCGGGCGAATTCTACATCCTGGCCTCTAAGGAGGCGATCGAGATCCCGGTGATGGAAGCCGCCGAAATGACCCCTATCGATCCTTCGGTGGGTGAGTTCCGGGTCCACTATGCCGGCTTTTTCGATCCGGGCTTCGGCACGGCCGAGGCCGGGGCCGCCGGCTCCCGCGGTGTGCTGGAGGTCCGCAGCCATGAGACCCCCTTCCTGCTGGAGGACGGCCAGACCGTGGCCCGTCTGGTCCACGAACCCCTGATCAGCCGGCCCGACCGGCTCTATGGCGAGGGCGGCAGCCATTATCAGCGCCAGGGCCTTAAGCTGTCGAAACACTTCCGTCCCTGGGAATAGACGCACCCGCCCCCTTGGCCGTGGCCCACACTCCCGCTATAGGTCGCGTTCTGGTGCCGCATAGGCCCAGGGCGCGGGCGTAGCTCAGGGGTAGAGCGTCAGCTTCCCAAGCTGAATGTCGTGGGTTCGAATCCCATCGCCCGCTCCAATGATTTCAAAGACTTAGTTGAGATATTGGTCTGGCTGTTATGCCCCACATCGCCCTGACAGCCCTACTGGTCGCCGATTACGATCCCGCCATCGACTTCTATGTCCATAAGCTAGGCTTTCAGCTGGTTGAGGATACCGATCTTGGCGGCGGGAAGCGCTGGGTGATTGTGCGGCCCCCAGGGGCCGTGGAATCAGGTCTCCTGCTGGCCCGGGCAGATGGCGAAAAACAGGGTGACCGGATTGGCGACCAGACGGGGGGACGGGTCTTTCTCTTCCTGTACACCGACGACTTCCAAAGGGATTTCGAGGCCATGACCCGGGCCGGGGTCCGGTTCATCGAAACGCCCAGACAGGAAGCCTATGGCACCGTCGCCGTGTTCGAGGACCTTTATGGCAACCGCTGGGATCTGATCGAACCTCGGGGTTAGGCCCGCGCGGACTCTTCTGTCGGCATCCGTCCACGCCCCGCCATGTGGGTGTAGAGCCGCGAGACGCACTGGCTGCCGGTCTTTTCAAACAGGAAGGGCAGTATGGCGTGGACCAGACAGGCCATACCGGCCCCGATCAGCACCAGGCCATACCGGCCCGCATGGACGAAATGTTCGTCATAGCTTTCGCCAACCTCCTGCAGGTGTCTGCCCAAGTGCGGTGCCATGTCATTCTCCGGTACTGATGAGGACCATCATCCCGCATGGCTAGGAAATTACCCTATCGATTTTCACCCATTTCGGGCAGATAGTAGAAAATAATTCTCCATCTGTGGTAT
>CAITHQ010000008.1 GCA_903892305.1 uncultured Alphaproteobacteria bacterium | reverse complement strand
TTTTCCGAGCAGGGCGACAGCATCCGATGTGCGACCCTTTCTGAACTTAATTTCTGCAAGAAGCCCATAAAGGAAAGGCCGTTCACTCCGGGCCTCCTCATTGTTTGCAATCGACAAACCTAGATTAGCACTTTTTTCCGCTTCAGTAATTTGGTTCAATGTTATTTGTGTTGCGGCAATATTTTCGAGTGTAATGACTTCTAGATATTTACTATTCAATTCAAAAGCGATATTTTTTGCTTTATTAAATGATTTCAATGACGAAGAAAAATTCCCCATCGATCTATAGGCCATAGCCTTATTATTATTCATTGAAAGTTCAAGATTTGGATCAGCTGCAAAGGTCTCCTCTGCTTGACTATAATACTGTAGGACTTTCGCGAAATCACCGGCGTTCTGATAGATTGTGCCAATATCCATCAGGGTCATGGCCTGTCCGCGCGGCTCACCCACTTGACGATAGACGTCGTGGGCCGCCTGAAGATCCGGTAGCGCCAGGATAATCTTACCGAGGGAAATATAGGTAGTGCCGCGAGAGCGGGTCAGGTCGCCATGCAGCTTGACCTTGGGATAGGCCGAAATCGACTCTATGGCATGGTTCAATAGGGGCAGGGCATTTTCGCCCTTACCGGTCCGCGTCAGGGCCTCGGCTTGCAACCACTGAGCCGTTGCGACCTCCATGGCCTGAGTCTTCGGGTCTGATGCCTCTTTGGCGAGCGCAAGGAGGCCCTGAGATTTCTGGGTTACACTCTCCGGATTGGCCATCAGGGCGACCTTGGCATCGGTCAAGGCAGCTTCGAATTTCTTCTCATGGGGCGTTGATGGTTCAACAGCCAGGGCAGGCATGGCAAATGTGATGAAAGCAGCGCAAGCAAACGCGCTTAGGCCCCTCTTGATCAACATGTGTCTGCACCTCCGAAAAGAGGGTTGAGGCTAGAACATCATCGTTAATTTGGCTCTAAGCCTATAAAATCATGCGATTGCGAATTCGGCCTGAGCTTCTGTGTTGAAAAGTACGCGGGTGATGGCGTCGAACAGGTTTTCCATAACGATCGGCTTATGGACCATGTCATCGCCGCCGGCATCTTCGACGGCCTTATTGATGTGTTGACCGGTATCACCGGTGAGGACAACCACAGGCACCTTTGCCTTGGCATCCCGGCGAGCCCGGATTTCACGCAATGCGGCTAAACCGTCCATACCCGGCATACGCAGATCCATGAGGACGAGATCATAATCTTCGCGGTCGATCATGCGCAGGCCAAGCTCGGCACTGGGCGCTTCATCCATGGACAAGCCAGCCACCTCGAGCATTCCGCGCACAATGCGTCGGTTCACCTCGTGATCGTCAACGAACAGAATTCGGGTGGGCATTTCGTCCCTTGGCAATGGCAGGCGCGATGGGTTCTGTAAAACGGAACAACCGGCCGGGGTTTAACCCGGCCGGTGTCTGATCTTAGAACTTCACCCGGAAGCGGGCACCGCCCATGAACTCGCTCTTGGCGGCGCTGCCCACGGGATTTGCATCGGCGCGACCATAGAGGCTGACGTCGCCGGCACCCTTTAGGACTGGACGTCCGTAGAGCATTTCGGCGGCGAAAGGCCGGGCCTGGTGCAGGTCCATCATGTGATTGACCACCCCGATTTCGCCTGTCTGGCGATCAACGATTTGAACAATGGCCACATTCATCCGGCCCTGTTCCACATGCATGGGCTGAGACAGGGTCATACGCAGGACATCACCCCTCGCCAACAGATTGGCCTTGGTAAAGACCGCCTCATAGGCCGAGGACGTCACACCGCTCTTGTCCACCGCGATGTTCTGACCTGATCCGGCGGCGGTCTTGCCGACCGTGCCGCTGAGGGCCAGGCTGGCGTCATGACCCAGGTCAGCGCTGACGCCGACGGTCACCCCATGGGTGGTGGATCCCTTGCCGAAGTCGTTGCGATCCAGCGACTGGGTGCCCAGGAAGGCACCTGCTTCCTGCAGATGGGTATAGGCACCCATCAGCTGAACCCCGTCGGCCAGATGATAGCTCAGACCAATATGGCCAGCCGCCGCTTGATAACGTTCCGCGCCATTGCCCAGCACGGCCAGGGCCGGCGAGCCGCTGACGTCTCGCAACATGTCCCTGTGGGTCATGCCGGCTGATACATCGACAGTGTCGGACAGTTGGAACTTCAGGTTGGCAAAGCCGCCGCCTGACGCCAGGCCCAAGAGAGGATCTATGCCGCCCTTGGTGGTATCCACGTCGCTGGCCTGGGCAAAGCCCTCCATACCGCTGAGCGGAAGCGCGCCATCGCCGAAGCCGAAGTCCAGGCTGGCCGTCTCACCGGCCACATGGACCTTGGACTGATAATCCATACCGCTTTGCACAAAGCCTTGGACGGCTGTGCGGGGCGCAATGGCCAGAGTCATGTCCGCAGCCCAGGGATTGACCACAGGGACCGTCTGGGTCTCAACAAAGCCCGACCCCGTCTTAGACTTAGAGGTGACTTGAGCAACAATCCAGCTGTCCAGGCGGCGTATCAGAAAATCCTGGAACCTTTGCTGGGAAGAGTCTGAGGCGGTTTTGTAGGACATACCCACAAGCTTAGTGGCCAACGGCACAGCGAAATCGCGCTTGGTGTTCCCGATGGTTTCGAAAGCATAATAGAAAGTGCCAGCCGCGTTCTGAAGGTTGCCGGTCTCCTTGAATTTTTCAGTCGCCCGCTGGGCAATGACCGATGCGATCGGCATCGAATTATTCTGCTGATTGATGACCCCGTTCTTATCCAAGGACGCAGAATAGAACACAGACTTCCCAAAATCCAAGGGCGACTGCGAGGCTGTGATGTCCAGCAGGCCTGCACCGAACACGGCATCCACCCCCTTGGCACCAAGATCCTTGGCCGACTTCAAAATGATATCGGCCGATTCCTTCGGATAGTTAGCCAGCCATGGCCAGCGGTCATGCAGCAGGGCCACAGCCCCAGAGACAAGCGGTGCGGCCAGGGATGTGCCGGTCTGGCGCGTTACGCCGCCCTTGTCGTCAGAGACTAGGATCAATTCACCTGGTGCCACGAGATAGTGGTCCATCAGACGATCGCCAGTTTGGCAAGTCCCGCCACTGGCCACCAGGCAGGCAGTGCCCGGCTGGTTGTTGAAGTTGGACACCGTTTGGCCGTCAGCCTGCACCGAGCCGACGATCAGGAAATTGGGGTTGGTGGCGAAGTTCCAGGTTACGTCCTTGGTCTGCACAGCACCGTTATTGCCAGCCGCGAAGACAAAAAGCTTATTGGCCGCGACCTTGGACACGTCGTCGAGGCTGAACACATCGTTCCAGCCTGGAGAAAAGGCGTAGGAAGCCTCGCCCAGTGACGCATTGATAATGCTCGCACCCTTGTAAGCCGAGGTATCCTTCGTCAGCTTAATGATGCCACTGGAGATGTCTTCCCAACCGGCCGTTCCGGTATCGTCAAAGGGATTATAGGCAATGACCTTCGCGCGGGGTGCAATACCCATCACGCCCTTGCCGTCGTGTGCGCCGACCATCAGGCTGGCCACAGCCGCGCCATGACCATTGCTGAAGTTTGAAATCCCGTCGAAGGAGATAATGTTTTGCTGGACCGTTTTGTCGCCAACCACGGTAAAATCTAGCAAACCGATGGTAGTGTTGGAACCGGAACCTTCAATCTGGGTCAGGGACGGTGACCAGTTAGACAGGGCCATCCAATGGTCGATATGGTCCGTACCCGTATAGTTCATCAGGCCGTCATACCAGTCCACAAAGAACATGGCGCGCTGGGTCGGCGTTAGGGCTGCCAG
>CAITHQ010000007.1 GCA_903892305.1 uncultured Alphaproteobacteria bacterium | reverse complement strand
GCAGGCAAGGCTGGCGGCAAGGTCGCCGAGGCCACAGCAATGGGCGCGGCCACCGCCAGAGCCCCAGACATTAAGGACCCCGTTGCCGACGCCGCTAGGCCAAGACCTTCCTTGCCGAAGGACGGAGGCACTTTAGAGGCGGTCTCTCCAAGGGGAGCTGGGCCCACATAGCGCACCCGCACATGGGCCAGTCCCTTATTGTCATAGCCCAGCTCATGGGCTGCGGCGTGGGACAGATCGATCAACCGCCCGCCGACATAGGGGCCCCTATCATTGACCCGCACTTGCAGGGACTTGCCATTGTCCAGATTGGTCACCTCGACCATGGACGGCATGGGCAGGGTCGGATGGGCTGCAGAAATGGCGTGCATATCAAACACTTCGCCATTGGCCGTGGGCTTGTTGTTGAAGGCATCGCCATACCAAGAGGCTGTGCCCGTCTCATCGTAATTGGGCTGCTCCTTGGGCACATACCAAATGCCGGCCACTTGATAAGGCTCCCCAACCTTGTAACGCCCCCCTGCCCCGCTGGGCAGGGTTCCATGCACCAATTCGGGCTTCCAGGCGGCGTATTTTGGCTGGACGGTCGCACACGCACTCAGCGCCGCGCCCGCCATCAAAACTAGGGCCAGGGTCCTGGCCGACGTTTCAGGGTGCGCTGATCTTGCCGTCATCTCTCTGGCTCCACATGAGGCGTTGAGCCCACACAGTGCCAATAGGAGTTTGCTTTACGGTTAATTCAGGCGGCGAAAATCTTAAGCATATCGGCCCCTTCCCCGCAGCCCCCAACCCCTGCTATAGCCCCCCTCCCGGACGGGTGGCCGAGTGGTTTAAGGCAGCGGTCTTGAAAACCGCCGTAGGTGGAAGCCTACCGTGGGTTCGAATCCCACCCCGTCCGCCAGGGCTCAAGTGTTTCGCATTGCGTTACCGGAATTCCACCTAAGATAAGCCCATGCACGGCCAGTCTCGAAAGGCCGCACCAAAATGAAGATCTTTTTGCCAGGACTTGCTTGCCTGATGATGGCCACAGCAGCTCAAGCTGCTTGCAATTATCAGCCGGATGGCTCCGGAGGATCGCATTGGGAAAGATGCGATATGCACGGCCTCGATTTGGCCGGCCTGAATTTTAGGAATGCGGACTTCACTTACACGAATCTGCACAGCGCAGGCCTGCACCGGAACCAAGGGATCCACCTGCAAACTGTCTAAAGGCGCGCCGGGCTGACCGCATCATTGCCTGACTGGGTTGCCTCTCGGACGTTTCCACGGGTAAAGAAATTATCGTCATCCGTCTGAAAAGGCCCGACCCTAATGAAAATAAAAATGCTTCAGGTAGGGCTGGCCTGCGTGTTGACGTCCACATCTGCCGTGGCGTCCGCGCATCACGAACGGGCCCTCGGTCCGCCGCTGGCCGGGCGCAATTGTCAGTCGCCTCCGATGCGACCGAATTTGAATTGGTCAGGATGCGACAAGGCAGGTGCGAATCTGCAGGGCGCAGTCCTTGTGAATGCGGTGATGCAAAACACCAATTTGCAGGGGGCGAACCTTAAGGGAGCCAACCTCTCTGGTGCGAACCTCACAGGCGCGAAACTGAAAGACGCGAAATTGGGCGGGGCCACCGTCAGCCCAGAAACCATCTGGAAATCCGGCAAGCCCTGTACGGGCTTCAAGGTCGCCAGCTGTCCAAAATAGCCGAAGTCTCCGCCACGCCTTTGCGGCCTTGACTACTTGCAACAAACCGTTCTTCGTTGCCGTCTGGAAAGGTCGCGCCCTGATGAAAACGAAGATGCTTCTGGCGGGCCTGGCCTGCGCGATAATGGCCACCTCGGCTCAGGCGACCGAGCCGTCGTTCGGAAACTGTGGCGAGCCGCCGCACCCTAATGTTGATTGGCACGGATGCGTCATTCCGACGCATGAGCAGATGATGGGCCAGCCAGCTCTGAACCTGATCGGTGCGAACCTGTCAGGTGCAAACTTGAAAGGCGCGAACTTCTCGGGCGCAAACCTGTCTGGCGCGAACCTGACCGGCGCGAAACTGAAAGACGCGATCCTGAATAATGTGCGCGTGAGCCCACAAACCCTCTGGAAATCCGGCAAGCCCTGCACCGGATCCAAGGTCTCCACCTGCCCAAAAAAATAACCACGGCCCCGCCAGGCTGGCTACGTTGTCATTGAACCGCTGCGCCGGGCGGCTGTGACCAGATGAAACCCATACTTGTTGCCAGTCCCCGGCGCGAACTTAGCCCCGCGAGTAGCGCAGATCGCCGCCTGCCAAGCCCTGGGTGACAGGTCAGCTGTTCAAATCCACGCAGCGGCTCCAGCATGCCGCTTAGGTCCGCCCATAGCGATCGATATAGCCGGGATCACAGGACACCGTCGATCGCCCGATCTGATCCGACAGAGCCAGACACGCCTGCTGCCCACACCGTCACCGCTCGGCGGTCGGACGAAAGCCAAGCTGGCCGCTCTCGGGTGAGCCGCCCAAGCAACGCCTCCGCCTGAGCAGAGCGTCGCCTGCAAACAATCTTCACACTAGTTCAGCAATTGATGCGCGAGTGATCCTGAAACCTTAAACCAGGCAGAACAGCCGCGCTGGAGGGCCTTTTCAGGACAATCGTGGCATTAATAAATTATATAGTCAATTTCAGCTGCTTTTTATTCTAAAAATGTTGTGTAATTTTTCTCACTATTGTCTTCATTGCTTTATGTAAAATTTTATACGTTTTATCAATTATTCAATATGGATGCCATTCTAATTTAAATTCTACCGCTTTGTTCTTAATTAGAGAACCTTGTCTCCGCTGGGGCGATAGATTAACCAAAGATTCTGTTCACCGCTTTGTGATAGCAATGGAGCCTTAAGTGCTGAAAACAATTCGTGCGCTGATCGTAGCTTCGGTGC
>CAITHQ010000006.1 GCA_903892305.1 uncultured Alphaproteobacteria bacterium | reverse complement strand
GAGGTCGGGCTAACACGGCAGGATTCCGCCGAACTTGTTGAGCGCACTTTGGAGCTCGCAGCTCAAGCGCTTGAGCGCGGAGAGCAGGTAAAGCTCTCAGGTTTTGGTGTGTTTCAGGTGCGGGCAAAGCGGGCCCGTATGGGGCGTAACCCTAAGACTGGGGAACCTGCAGCCATCGAGCCCCGTCGGGTCATAGGGTTCCGGGCATCTCAAGTGATGAAGGCGCGTGTGGACAGCGCCTTAGCGAAATAGGTCCAGAGGCAATTGGCTAAGGGCCCCAACGCCTTTCGCACGATTTCGGAAGCGGCCGATGAAGTCGGTGTGCCGCAGCACGTCCTGCGGTTCTGGGAAACGCGGTTTTCATTTATTCGCCCCATGAAGCGGGCAGGGGGGCGACGGTTTTACCGGCCTCAAGACGTGACAATGCTGCAGGGTTTGAAGGCCCGGCTGCATGATGATGGTCTGTCCATTAAGGACATCCAGAAAATTTATAAGGAAGACGGCTTGGAGCGGGCGCTTAGGCCCACCGTCGTTGATCACGTCAAGACCGAGGGACATATAGCCCCGAGACAGTTTGCTCCAGCTCCTGTGGCTGAACCCGTCCCTTGGCAAATTGAGACACAATCCCGCACGGAGCGGCGCGCGCTGGATGCGGAGTCTCAGATGCGTTTGCAACTCACCCTAGCAGGGCTTTTGGCGACAAAGCAGCGTCTCGATCAAATCTTGAACCGACAATCCGCCTGAAATCACTTGCCCGCGCCGGGCAAGCCGTTAGAAGGGCCGCTCGCCGATGTCGGAGCGTAGCGCAGCCTGGTAGCGCACTTGACTGGGGGTCAAGGGGTCGCAGGTTCAAATCCTGTCGCTCCGACCATCGGCGAATTCCCCTCAGCGGCCGCGGTTCATCCAGCTGATCAGCGGTAGAATCGGCAGGCCCCAGGCCATGCCCGTGATCGCAAAATAGATGAGCTTGACCGGGGTGTTGTCAGGCAGGTGCTCTGAAACCGCCAGCACGGCCCAAACATAGGCTGCGATGAAGGCCACAAGGCCGAAGCTTCCAACGAGTTTTCTCAATCGAGCGTTCATGGGATCGCTATAGGACCTTGCTTGTCCGTCGTCATCTGCCTCGGCGCAAAAGGACGTAGGCGGCCAGCAAAAATGTCGACCCGATTGTCGACAGGGCCAAGGTTCCCAAGACCCCAGAAAATGCCAAACCAAAAAGGCGACTGAGGCTAGCCCCAGAGACTGCGCCAAGCGCGCCCAGAAGCAGGCAATTCCAAAGCCTGAGTCTCCTGTCCACAACGCGCTGTGCGATCCAGCCTGCAATGAGGCCGATCGCCAATACACCGAAGGGACCTTGGTCGCTCACCATGAGACTTTTCCTTACCCTGGATACCCTCGCGCGCTCGGGCAGAATGTCTGCCAATACGCCGAAGGAACCGTGGACGCCCGATGTGTTCTGCACTAGACCCGCCCGAAGAAATTTCGGGCATTTTCCCGCGTTTTGGTGCGTACAGGCCCATGACTTCGTTTCTCCGTTCGGATCGATCTACCGCAGTGTCGGTTTGGCTGTTTGCGGTTGCAGCGCTTGTTTTGGCCATGGTGGTCGTGGGGGGGGCCACGCGACTGACAGACTCGGGGCTATCGATCACCCAATGGCGCCCTGTGACTGGTTCTATTCCCCCGCTCAACGCTGCTGATTGGGCGGCTGAATTCGCCAAGTACAAACAGATTCCGCAATATGTGCAGCTCAACCGCGGCATGGGCCTGGAGGCCTTCAAGACCATTTACTGGTGGGAGTGGTCTCACCGGCTATTAGGCCGGGTGGTTGGGCTAGCCTTCGCCTTGCCCCTGGTCTGGTTTTTGGCCCGCAGGGAATTGCCGAAAAGATTGATCTGGCGTTGCATGGCCCTGCTTGGCCTCGGAGGCCTACAAGGGGCCGTCGGGTGGTGGATGGTAGCCAGCGGCCTTACGGAGCGGGTCTCGGTCGCCCCTGAGCGCCTGATGACCCATCTTGGTCTCGCCTTTATCCTATTGGCCGTCTTGGTCTGGACCGCCCTTGAAGCGGCGGCGGGTGCGTCGCGGGTTGAGGCTCCAGGTCCGTGGCGCAGAGCCACACTAATTCTGCTGGGCATGGTCTATGTTCAGGTGCTGCTTGGAGCCCTCGTTGCCGGCAATGATGCGGGACTGGTTTTCAACGATTGGCCATTGATGAATGGTCGGCTGTTCCCTGAAGGCTATGCGGGATCAGACCTTTGGTCGACCCTGGCCCATAGTCAGGCTGCGGTTCAGTTGCATCACAGGCTGGGGGCCTATGTTCTGTTAGTCACCGCCTGTCTCATGGGCTGGGGGGCTAGCCGATCATCCTTTCTGCCAATCGGCGCTAAGGGTGTCGGTCTCGCCGTAGCCTTGGGGGTTTTGGTTCAGGCCGTACTGGGCGTTGCCACCCTTATGACCCATGTCCCCTTGGGACTTGGCATGCTGCATCAAATTACAGCAGCCATCGTGCTTTGCTTGGCCACGGGATTTGCCTGGCGCGTGAGACGGCTCTAATCGTATAGGTATTATGTTACCCTATCGATAAAACCCTTATGCTATAAGGCTTTTTCGATCTTCTGCTGCAACTTGTGTTGACAGGCTTTCGGCCATGACGTACTTGCCCGGCCTCTCTTCGCGGGCGTGGCTTGCGAACCTAACCTATGGATTGCTCCTATGATGAAGACGACGGCTTCTCTGAAGCCCGCCGACGTCGAGAAGAAGTGGATTGTGATCGACGCTGAGAACGCCGTGGTCGGCCGCCTTGCGTCTTTCATTGCCATGCGTCTTCGCGGCAAGCATCGGCCTGACTACACCCCCAATGTTGACTGCGGGGATTTCGTTGTGGTCCTTAACGCTGACAAGGTGAAGTTCACCGGTAAGAAGCTGACCGACAAAATCTATTACTGGCACACCGGTCACCCGGGCGGCATCAAGGAACGTACGGCCGACAAGATCCTCGGCGGTAAGTTCCCAGAGCGCATTCTGGAAAAGGCAGTTGAACGCATGCTGCCCAAGGAAAGCCCCTTGGCGCGTAAGCAAATGACACACCTGCGCATCTACAGCACTTCTGAGCATCCTCATGAAGCGCAGAACCCTGAGACCATCGCCTTTGCGTCCATGAACGCGAAGAACGTGCGGAGCAAGTAAGACAAATGACCGACGCTCCCGCTCCCACTGGTTTCGACGCTCTGCAGAGCATGTCGTCCAACCCGCAACCCGACGCCGTCGTCCATGTCCGCAAGGTCGATGCTCAGGGTCGTTCCTATGCCACCGGCAAGCGCAAGAACGCGATCGCCAAGGTTTGGATCAAGCCGGGTAAGGGCCAGATCACGGTCAATGGCCGTGACCAGACGGTTTATTTCGCCCGTCCAGTTCTGCGCATGATGATTGCACAGCCGCTTGAAGTGACCGATCGCCTCGGCCAATTCGACGTTGTCGTGTCTGTCCAGGGCTCTGGCCTGTCAGGCCAAGCCGGCGCTATCCGCCACGGTCTGTCCAAGGCCCTGACCTATTTCGAACCTGAACTTCGCCCGGTTCTGAAGCCCCATGGCTTCCTGACCCGCGATAGCCGGGTTGTTGAGCGTAAGAAGTACGGCAAGGCCAAGGCCCGCCGTAGCTTCCAGTTCTCGAAGCGCTAAAGTCGCGCGAGATTTCGTGCAGGACAAGGGCGCCTCGGGAAACCGAGGTGCCCTTTTTCTTTGGTGGTCGATTGTGAGGACAAGGTCATGACCCCTACGGTATTCATCGACGGCGAGGCGGGTACGACCGGCCTGCAGATTCGCGATCGTCTCGCCGGGCGCACGGATCTTCAGATTGTGTCCATCGATCCTAGCAAGCGTAAGGACCCCGAAGCCCGGGCAGAGCTGCTAAACGCTGCCGATGCCGTTGTGCTCTGTTTGCCCGACGCCGCGTCGAAAGAGGCGGTCAGCCTGATTACCTCCAGCAAGGTCAAGGTGATTGACGCCTCCACGGCCTATCGGGTCGCTTCTGGCTGGACTTATGGCTTTCCCGAAATGGATGCTGACCAGCGCGCTGCCATTCGGTCATCAAGCCGGGTCAGCAACCCTGGCTGCTATCCCACGGGGTTCATCGCCTTGATGCGGCCCTTGGTGTCGGCGGGTTTGATCCCTGAGGATTACCCCGTCACCGTGAACGCAATTTCTGGATATTCTGGGGGAGGGAAGGGGCTGATCGAGGAATTCGAAACCCCGCCTACATCAGGGACGCAAGACGCCTTTCGGCCCTATGGTCTGACCCTTGTTCACAAGCATCTGGCAGAAATGCAGAGCTATTCTGGAATATCGCATCCGCCAGTCTTCGCCCCATCTGTTGGGCGCTTTGCCCAGGGCATGATTGTCGAGGTCCCGCTTCATCTCTGGGCGCTCAATGACAAACCCAAGCCGGGGGACCTGCGCGATAGTCTTGCCAAGGCCTATGACCGAGAAGCCTTTATTTCGGTGGCAAGCGCCTCGGAATGCGAGCGCCTTCAGCAGGCCAGGGCCGGAGCCGGGGGCTATGTGCCCGAACTCGATCCGGAAAGCCTAAAGAATACCAACCAGATGAATCTCTACGTCTTCGGCAATGTCGAACGTCAGCAGGTTCGGCTTGTCGCGGTGCTCGACAATCTGGGTAAAGGCGCTTCTGGCGCAGCGGTCCAGAGCCTGAACCTAATGCTAGGCCTGCCCGAGTCCGAAGGCCTTTGATCCTGCGACTAGCCAGCTTAGGGGACGCTACAGCCCTTGCTAGGGTCCATAGGCGCGCCATGCGCATATCTCTGAGCTTCTTGCCGGAACTGCACACCGCCGAAGAAGATCTTTGGTTCATGCAAACTAAGTTCTTGCCTTCAAACGAGGTTTGGGTTGCCGAGGTTGGTGGCGAGGTCGTGGGTTATATTGGCTTTCATGAGGGCTGGATCGATCACCTCTACATAGATCCCGACCATCAAGGAAAAGGCCTTGGGTCAGCCTTGCTTGCACAGGCCCTGAAGGATGGCGGGGAGCGACGCCTCTGGACCTTTCAACAGAACGACCGTGCCAGGGCCTTTTACGAATATTTCGGCTTCCGTTCGGAGGTCTTTACGGATGGTCAGGGCAATGAAGAAAAAACGCCGGATGTGCGATATTTTCGACCGGCCTCCGAAATCTGGGCTTAGGCCTTGTAACCTAGCGGCGCATTTGGCGTAGTCAGGTTTATGAAAAACAATGCCCCCCTGAGCCGCCGAGGCTTTTTGATCAGTTCCGCTGTTTTTGGCGCAACCTTATCGCCTCTGAGCGCCCTGGCCGCCGATGCCCTTGCCGGCTCTCCGTGGCGTAAGCTTTCCGATGCTGAGTGGCAGAAGCGATTGCCCGCGGCGGCCTATGGGGTCTTGCGCCACGAAGATACCGAGCGCCCGGGCACGAGCTCGCTATTGAATGAGCACCGCAAAGGAACCTTTGTTTGCCTAGGCTGTGATCTGCCTCTCTTTAAGTCTGATGCCAAGTATGACAGCGGCACGGGCTGGCCGAGTTTCTTCATGGCCATCAAGGGCGCGCTGGCGACGAAGACCGACTTCGCAATCGGTATTCCTAGAACTGAATATCATTGTGCCCGCTGCCTTGGACATCATGGCCACCTTTTTAACGATGGTCCGCGCCCGACCGGATTGCGCTATTGCAGCAATGGCGTCGTCCTGAAGTTTGTTCCCGCCTGATTGCTCTGAAGGCGCGCCGTGACTAGGGTCCGTCGGTGAGCGCCATAAGGGGTTAAAAGTGCGGGGGACATGTTGGGTATGGTTTTCAGGTCTTCTGCTTTTTCTGAGTGCCTGTGCGCCTGCGGCGGCGGATTTAGACGCCGATCGCATGGGGCGTACGACCATAGACGCCATTCAGCGCGCTGACTGGCCTGCGATTGATCGCAGTCTTGCGCCGCCATTTTTCGCAGACCCAGCCCATGCCCAGAGGATTGAAGAGGCTAGGGCTGTGTTTCCCGTTGATCCCCCCTGGTCCATCAAACTGATCTCGTCTGACAAGACGGTCGTTAAAGGGCGTTGGGATCGGTCTAACCTCAGCTACCTCTACACCTTTCCCGCAAAGCGCTTGGTGATTGACCTCCAGGTCGAACAAAATGGCTGGCGACGGGTCTATGATCCTATCCGAGGGCGTCCCACGCCTGTAGACCGTATTGAACGTCTTGAGCCCCCAAAGGCACAACCCAATGTCAGGCCTTACAAGGTCGGCAAGGTCTTCAAGCTGCTCTCGATTACGGCGATTGAGGTTACGGCGCAGGACGATGCCGAAACTCATTTTTTCGGGCCCAATAAGTCACTAGGGCAGTGGGCCTTTTTCGTAGCAACGCTCGTAACACCGGTCTTCATGATTGCCGCCATGCTTCAAGCCCTGAGGGCGAGGCACCTATCCTGGCGATTGCTCTGGATGCTGGGAGCCTTTGTCGGCTTCGGCGCGGCATGGATGGACTGGCGTTTAGGCTCAATTCGATGGATCGGTGATCAACTCACCTTCTTCGGATTTGGCTTTGAGCGCGGACCATCACCTCTCTCGCCCTGGATGGTCCATACGACGGCCCCCATCGGCGCTGTGGTGGTGTTTATCCGGCTGCTGGTCTTTCGGCCTAAGACGTAACCTTGACATAGGATCCTGGGGCCTCCTCCAGGGGCTTTAGCGGTCCTTTTGCAGGGTCTCTGGCGGCGACCATCTGGCCTGACCTCGCCTGTAGCCAGGCTGCCCAGTGCGGCCACCAGGATCCAGGGGTTTCCACGGCATCCGCCATCCAGGCTTCGACGCTGTCAGGCAGGCTCGCATTGGTCCAGTGCTGATACTTCTTTGCGACCGGCGCATTGATGACGCCGGCGATATGGCCTGATCCTGCTAGGGTGAAGGTCACAGGTCCGCCAAACAGCTTTGCACCGCGATAGACGGAGCGTGCCGGGGCGATGTGATCCTCCTTCGAAGATTGAACATAAACAGGTGTCTTCACGGTGGAGAGGTCAAGCTTAACGCCATCCATCACCAACTCGCCCTTTGCGAGGGCGTTTTCGCCATAAAACTTCCGCAGATAAAACAGATGCAGCGCCTTAGGCATCCGGGTCTGGTCAGAATTCCAAAACAGCAGGTCGAAGGGTTTGGGCTCCTTGCCCATCAGGTAGTTATTGACGAAGAACGACCAAATCAGATCGTTGGATCTAAGCATATTGAAGGTATCGGCCATGGACTGGCCGCGCAGCACGCCACCTTCGGCGTCCATCATTTTCTCAAGGTCTTTCAGCCAGTCCTCATTGGTAAATAGCAGGAGATCGCCGGCTTCAGAAAAATCCTGCTGGGCTGCAAAGAAGGTTGCCGATTGAATGCGATCATCACCCTTGGCCGCCATGTGGGCTAGGGTGGAGGAGAGCAGGGTCCCGCCAATGCAGTAACCCACTGTATTTACACGATCCACCCCAGCCTGCTTCATGGCTGCTGCCGTGCCCTCGTAAATGCCCTGCCGCATGTAATCTTCGAATGTTTTGGCGGCGAGGGCTTTGTCAGGATTGACCCAAGATGCGACGAACACCGTGATGCCCTGATCCGTAAGCCAGCGGATCATAGAATTCTCGGGTCTTAAATCCAGAATGTAGAACTTGTTGATCCATGGCGGGAAAATCACCAGGGGAATTTCATAGACCTGGGGTGTCGATGGCGTAAACTGCAGCAACTGAATGATTTCGTTCTGGAAAACGACTTTTCCTGGCGCTGTAGCGACATTTTCCCCGATTTTGAACATGTCATAGTCGGTTTGGCTGATGGCCAGTTGTCCGCCACCCCGGGAAAAATCTTCAGCAAAATTCTCCATACCTTTGACGAGGCTTTCGCCACGGCTCGACATGGCTTCACGAAGTGCCGCCGGGTTGGAAACGAGGAAGTTCGAAGGGGAGAAGGCGTCGGTCAGCATCTTCATGAAGAACTCGACACGGCGCTTCGTCATGGGCTCTACGTCATCGACCCCCGACACCAGGGCATTTAGCCAGTTTGAGGTTACAAGGTAGGACTGCTTGATCACGTCAAAGACCGGATTGTCGTTCCAATCCGGGTCCAGGAAGCGCTTATCGCCCTTGGCTGGTTCGACAACCGGGGGGACGGCCTCGCCCGAGGCTCTGCGGGCCGCCGATTGCCAAAGCTCCATATACTTCTGGAAGAGATCGGCTTGGGCTCTAACGAGGCGCTCAGGTTGAGCCGACAGGCGTCCCATAACATCGGTTAGGGCTGCGCTGACGTGGAAGGGGTCTGCAGAGAGGGCTGCTGGACGCTCGGCTTGCCTGAGGGCAGCTTCGGCAAACACCCCTTGGGCCGTAACGGCTGCCCTTGCGAGGTTCGCTGAAAGTTTTTCGACAATTTCCATCTGCTCGGCAGACAGGCGCTGAGGGTCGAAGGCGTTCGCTGCGCCAGGCTTCGCCTCAGCACCAGGTGCAGTGGACGGATTTCTAATTTCGGTCGCGGAGGGTTTTGGAGCCCGTGGCTTGATCGTCTTTGGCTGTGTAGATTTCGGCTTAGCCTTAACGGACTTTTTCGCTGTGGAGCCTGACTTCGCCGATTTGCTGTCACGCGCAGACATAGGGTTTGTCCTTGGTTTGCAGCGCGCTCGAGGTCCGCGCTCTTTCTTCGAAAGCGATCATGGCATAAGACGTGTGTTGATATGAACGCGTCCAATAGAATTTTCGCGACACGAGTCGAAAAAAGGGGGGCATCTTTAGTTTTGTCCTGCCTCATGCTGAGCGCGTGTACATCTGTGCAGTCAGCTTCGACTGGCAATTCTATGTCCTCTGAAGTGGCGACGATCAGCCGGGCTGGCCACGAATATCCCTCATTTGCAGACATTCCCGCCGTGCCGACGGACATCAGGGCAGCAAAAGCCTGGGGCCAGGCAGCAAGGGCCAGCGAGGACGCTCGGCTGAAGCTGGAGCAAGCCACCGCTGACAATACCTGGACACTTACCGGCACCGACTCTTTCGTCGCCAAGGCCCTGAGCGAGGCTGGGCCCGCCCAGAACATCGCGGCGTCCACCACAGCAGCGACGGAAAGCTACGCCCGTGAGCTTCGGCGGCGAGCTACGCCGCCCTCGCCGCCCAAAAGATAGGGGCTTGCGGGGGCTAAAACCATTGAACCCGCTTGGCGTTGGCCGGAACCGCGGCTATGGCAAGCATGACTTCAGCTCCCAATCGCCGCGGAGCCCGTGGCCCGAGCTTTAAAAATGACTCCTGAATTTCACCGTATCAAACGCCTCCCGCCCTATGTCCTGGAAGAGGTCAATCGCATTAAGGCCCGGCTACGCGCCCAGGGCACGGACATTATCGATTTCGGCATGGGTAATCCCGATATGCCGACCCCAAAGCACATCGTCGCCAAGCTGATTGAAACGGCCCGAGACCCGAAGGCGGGTCGCTATTCTGCCTCCAAGGGCATTATCGGCCTACGCCGCGCTATGGCTGGCTATTACGACCGTCGTTTTGGCGTGAAGCTCAATCCAGACACTGAAGTTATCGCGACTCTCGGCTCGAAAGAGGGATTCGCCAATCTTGCCCAAGCCCTGACGGCACCTGGAGACGTCATCCTCTGCCCGAACCCGGCCTATCCGATCCATGCCTATGGGTTCATCATGGCGGGAGGGGTGATCCGCCACCTGCCTGCGCCTTCGCCAGAGGCCTATCTGTCCGGTGTCAGCGCCGCCATGCGCCAGTCGAGCCCGGCACCGAGCGTCCTCATTCTGTCCTATCCATCCAATCCCACCGCCCAGTGTGTTGACCTGGACTTCTACAAGGACGCGGTGGCGCTGGCGAAGAAGCACGGCCTCCTGGTGATCTCCGATATCGCCTATTCCGAAATTTACTTCGACGACAATCCACCACCTTCCATTCTGGAAGTAGACGGCGCTAAGGATATCGCTGTTGAGGTGAATTCTCTGTCCAAGACCTATGCCATGGCCGGTTGGCGGGTCGGCATGGTTGTTGGAAATGAGCGGATCTGTTCGGCCTTGGCGCGGGTGAAATCCTATCTCGATTATGGGGCCTATATGCCCATCCAGGTGGCCGCCGCCACAGCCTTGAATGGGCCTCAGGACTGCGTCGAAGAAATTCGCGGCATTTACAAGAAGCGCCGGGACACACTGATCACCACCATGAAGCGGGCGGGGTGGGATATTCCGTCTCCACCCGCCTCCATGTTCGCCTGGGCACCGGTTCCTGAACCCTATCGTGAAGCTGGAGCCATGTTGTTCTCAAAGCTGCTGATCGAAGAAGCCGGAGTGGCTGTCGCGCCGGGCGTCGGCTTTGGCGAATATGGCGAAGGCTTTGTGCGGGTTGGCCTCGTGGAAAACGAGCATCGGATCCGCCAGGCCGCCCGCAACGTCAAAAAATTCCTGAGCAATGCCGACGAGATACTCGGCCGCGCTCACAACACCTTGGCGAAAAAATGAGCAAGACCGACTGGCGTATTGGCGTGGCCGGACTGGGAACCGTCGGGGGCGGACTCCTGGAATTCCTTTTGGAAAGGCCTGGTTTCTCACCGACGGGCGGTCAGGCGATCGTCACGGGTATTTCGGCCCGCACTCGGGCTCGCCCCAGACCTTTTGATATCTCCAATATTCCGTGGTTCGATGACCCCGTCGCCTTGGCGCGATCGCCGGAAAACGACATCTTCGTCGAATTGATTGGCGGCTTTGAGGGTCCGGCCAAGGATGCCGTCGAAGCGGCATTGCTTGCAGGCAAGCCTGTGGTGACCGCCAACAAAGCTTTGCTGGCGCACCATGGCGCTGAGCTGGCGCGGTTGGCTGAGGCGAAGGGTGTTCCGCTCCTGTTTGAGGCCGCCGTTATGGGCGGTGTACCGGCCGTGAAGATCATGCGCGAGGCCATGGTCGGTGACGACATTCTAAGCGTCGCTGGCATTTTGAACGGCACCTGCAACTATATCCTTACGGAAATGGAGGCGACGGGACGCGCCTTTGCCGATGTGTTGGCCGATGCCCAACGCCTTGGCTATGCAGAAGCAGATCCGACAACCGATGTTGGCGGCTTTGATGCTGCCCACAAGATTACCCTGTTGGCGGCCTTGGCATTTGGTTGCGCGCCGAACTTTGCGGCGACCGAGGTTGAAGGCATAGATCAGATTGATCTCATGGATATTCGTCTTGCCAAGGATCTGGGATATCGCGTCAAGCTGGTGGCGTCGGCGGAACGGTCTGAGGACGGTGTTCTGGTCCGGGTTCACCCGTCATTGGCACCCATGGCCCATCCCCTTGCCCAGGCAGGTGGAGCCTTGAACGCCCTCTTTATTGAGGGCCAACGCATTGGTCGCATTTTTGTGCAGGGCCCCGGGGCAGGAGCCCGCCCTACTGCTGCTGCCGTGGCTGCGGACATTGCCGATGTCATGACCCGTGCGGTCAGGCCCGTTTTTCAGAAACCAGCCTCGGAGTTAAAACCGTTCACTCCGGTTGATCCCTCAAAGTCCATGGGCCGAGCCTATCTTCGCTTCATGGTGAAGGATGAGCCCGGGGTGATCGCCGCAGTGTCTGAAACCTTGGCGGAAGCAGGGGTCTCCATCGAGAGCTTTTTGCAGAAGCCCGTAGAAAACGCTGATGGCGTTCCGATCGTATTGACTACCCACGCTGTGGCCGAATCTGTGTTGATGGCGGCTATAGAGCGCATTGCAAATCTGTCGTCGGTTCTTGATAGGCCTCGACTTCTACGCATAGCGCGGATCTAAAACCCGTAATACCTGTTGGTCCCAAATCGGACTACGGAAAGAGGCGCCAATGAGTTCTGAAAACCTAGATCGCGGACTGGTCCTGGACGCCGTCCGCGTCACTGAAATCGCTGCCATCGCCGCCTGGGCTTTGGTTGGGCATGGGGACGAGAAAGCCGCTGATCAGGCGGCAGTCGACGCTATGAGGACGGCGCTTAACGACCTTGAGATTGACGGCGAAATCGTGATCGGCGAGGGCGAACGCGATGAAGCGCCTATGCTCTATATCGGCGAGAAGGTGGGCAAGGGTGGCCCGCGCAAGATCGATATCGCCCTGGACCCGCTGGAAGGCACGACCCTGACCGCCAAGGCTATGGCCAACGCTCTTGCCGTCATGGCCTGGGCCCCAAAGGGCACTCTACTGAATGCCCCAGATACCTACATGGACAAGATCGCCTGCGGCCCTGGCTATCCGGCCGGGATCATTGATCTTGATAAGGCACCCAGTGAGAATGTCCGTGCCCTAGCTGCGGCCAAAGGGGTTGAACCCTCGGCCATTACCGTTTGTGTCATGGACCGCCCGCGGCACGCCGAGATCATCGCCGACCTTCGTAGCGTCGGTGCCCGCGTCTATCTGATCACAGACGGGGATGTGGCTGGCGTCATGAACACCGCCGATCCCACTACCGGGGTTGATCTCTATGTGGGGCAGGGGGGCGCGCCTGAAGGCGTCTTGGCCTGCGCGGCCTTGAAGTGCGTGGGCGGCCAATTCCAGGGACGTCTGATCTTTCGTAACGCTGACGAGAAGGCCCGCGCCAAGCGCGTGGGCATTACCGATCTCGACCGTAAGTATGATCTCCATGAGATTGTTCGCGCTGATGCGATCTTCGCGGCGACTGGCGTCACAAATGGCGCTCTGTTGGACGGTGTTCGCTATGAGGGCGGCTTTGTGCACACCCACAGCCTGGTGATGAATTCTGCCACCCGGACGGTGCGCGAAGTGCGGATGAAGCGACCGGTCTAGATGATGGGCGATGAGACGACGGGCTATCTCGGAGTCACACGTTCACTGACAGGGCGGCTTTGGCGACAACGGCCGGCCGATGACACGGTTGTGCGTCATCACCAGTTGAAGCTAGGCCTGTCGGAACCCCTTGCCCGGGCCCTGGCCTCCCGTGGCGTCACAGAGGCAGGGGGAGAGACCTATCTCAATCCAACCCTGAAGGCGCTGTTTCCCGATCCCTCCAGCTTTATGGACATGGATCTTGCGGCCCAGATCCTGGTGGACGCGGTTGTGCGCGACAGGCCCATGGTGGTCTTTGCCGACTATGATGTCGACGGGGCCTCAAGTGCTGCCCAGCTGGTCCGCTGGATGCGGGCCATGGGCAAGACCCTGCCTATCTATGTCCCAGACAGAATCACCGAGGGATATGGGCCCTCTCCCCCGGCCTTTCGACGCCTCAAGGCTGAGGGTGCGGAATTGGTGATCACGGTGGACTGTGGCGCAGCGGCCCAGGACGCCATCGCCTATGCCGTGGAAATCGGTCTTGAGGTGGTTGTCATCGATCACCACCTCATGCGCGACGGCGAGATTCCGCCTGCCTCGGCCCTGGTCAATCCAAACCGCCCTGGAGACATGTCGGGCCAGGGCAATCTGGCGGCAGCCGGTGTGACCTTTGTCCTACTCGCCGCCTTGAATAGAGAGGCGCGTCAGCGAGGGTTATTTGCAGACCGGCCAGAGCCTGACCTTCGCACCTGGCTGGATTTGGCGGCCATGGGCGCCGTGTGCGATGTGACGGAGCTCACAGGGTTCAATCGTGCCCTGACGACCCAGGGTCTGAAGGTCATGTCCAACTGGGCAAACATCGGCCTTAAAGCCCTTCTGGACGTGGCTAAGTCCCAGGGCCCGGCGACCACCTTTCATGCAGGCTTTGTATTGGGGCCAAGGATAAATGCCGGTGGGCGCATTGGCCGGGCTGACCTTGGCGCGCGTCTCCTATCGACCGAAGACCCAGGCGAGGCCGCCGATCTGGCCGCCGAGCTAGACGCTCTCAACGCATCCCGAAAGGATGTTGAGCGAGAGGTCTTGGACGCCGCGGTCGCCCGCATTGAGACCGAGAGCAATTTCGGCGACTCTCCCATGATCCTCGTTGCCGGGGATGACTGGCATCCTGGGGTCATTGGCATCGTCGCTGGGCGGCTTCGGGAGCGTTACCGTAAGCCTGTTCTGGTGGTTGGTATTGATCGCGCCGCCGATGTCGGTAAGGGGTCTGGCCGCTCCCAGCCCGGCGTTAATCTCGGTAGGGCCGTCCAGGCTGCGTATGAAGCAGGCCTTCTGATGGCGGGAGGCGGGCACGCCATGGCGGCGGGTCTGAGCGTCAAGCCGGCCAGCATTCCCGAGCTAAGAGACTTCCTTTGCCAGCATGTGGCCGAGGAGAGTGAGATCGCCACCGCCAAAGACGCCTTGGAGGTTGACGCCCTGATTACGTCTAGGGGCGCAGATCGCGGCCTCTTTGCCGCCTTCCAACAAATGGCCCCCTTTGGCCCGGGTAATCCAGAGCCACTCTTCGCCATGGCTGATGTGCGGGTCGAGCGGCCCATGACCCTGCGTGGAGGCCATGTGCGGGTGACCTTGACCGACAGTTCTGGCGGTAAGCTGAAAGCCATGGCCTGGCGCGCAGAGGATACAGACCTCGGTCGCGCCCTCTTGGGGGCGTCGGGCGCACTCCACGTGGTTGGGCGGCTGAAGCCCGACGACTGGCAAGGCCGGCAGGGTGTTGAACTGGAGATCGAAGATGTCGCTGATCCGCGGCGGGTGGGTTGAGGCCTGCCCAGCGGCCCCCTTTCCCACTTCCGCCCTAGCGGTCATTGAGGAGCCTTATCTTCCTCAAAACCTGTCCGGCTGTGATGAATATGCACAGCGTGTGCGGGCAAGGCTGATCCCAGGACTGCTCTAGGGGTGTCGTCAGCGCTAGGATCGTAAAAAGGATGCGCCGCCTGACTTGCACACCCCCCGGAAGGCGGATATAGACCCCGCTCTCGCGACTGCGGTCCCTTCGTCTATCGGTTAGGACGCCAGGTTTTCAACCTGGAGAGAGGGGTTCGACTCCCCTAGGGACTGCCATCGCGCCGCCTAAAAACCTCATGATACCGTCGATTTGTGTGAAAATCGGGTAGGCGCGCGCAAAACCCCCATTGACGGTTCTCCTCTCAGGGGAACAAAGTTGTTAACGGCTTGTTCCGACGTGGTCGGGGAAGAGCACGCCAGAGGGGCAAATGGCTGTTTACGACTACGAGGACTCTGGCCCAAATGAACTTTCCGTACGCATAAGCGGACGGGTGAAGTGGTTTGATGCTGGCAAAGGCTATGGATTTATTGTCCCTGACGATCCAAGTCGGACGGGGATGAAGGACGTCCTGCTGCACGTCACCTCCCTAAGAAACGCAGGTTATGAGGCAGCATCAGAAGGTGCCCTGATTTCCTGTGATGTGGTGCAGCGTCCGAAGGGGTGGCAGGTTTCAGAGGTTCTCAATCTCGACGAGAGCACAGCAGCGGCCGTGCCAGAGCGTCGTCACGATGGTGGCGATCGCGGGTTCCAGCGGGATCATGATCGGCACGATCGTGGCTATGACCGTCAGAGACCAGCCTATGCTCCCCGTGGCCAAGCTAGCTCTGCACCGGTTGGTGGGGCGCTCGAGAGGGCAAAGGTCAAGTGGTTCAACCGAACTAAGGGATACGGCTTCGTGGTCCGGGACGGCGCGTCCGGAGACATATTCATTCACATTGAGACCCTGAGGCGCGCAGGCGTCGAAGACCTTCAGCCCGGTGACGATATTCTGGTGCGTTTCGCAGATGGTCCTAAAGGGCTTGTGGTGGCCGATATGGAAGCCATTGGTCAGGGCTGATCCTTTTCGTCGATGAACCATGCTAGTCTTCGTCTGACGTTTCGTCTGGAAGGGTTCATGTTGCGCGCACGTTTGGCAGGCTTGCTCTTGGCCTTCTTGGGCTTTGCCTCAGCACATGCAGCCGTCCCTGTGGGGGGGTACAAAATTCAGCGGGTCTACCCCCACGATAAGGCGGCTTTTACCGAAGGTCTGCTCTATCTTGAGGGCGACATCATTGAGAGCACAGGGCAGGCGGGGGCGTCAGGAATTCGACGGGTTCGTCTTGCCGATGGCGCGGTTCTGCAATCGGCCAAGGCCCCCGCTGAGGTGTTTGGCGAAGGGGTCGTGAACTGGGGTGATCGCTTTTTCAGTCTGACCTGGCAGGATGAGATTGGCTTCGTCTGGGATCGAAAGACGTTCAAGCGCCTATCGAGCTTCGCCTATGAGGGCGAGGGCTGGGCCCTGACCCAGAACGGTAAGCAACTGATCATGAGTGATGGGACCGCCACCCTCAAATTCCTCGATCCAAAAACCTTGAAGGTGGTCCGTCGCCTGCAGGTCACGTCGGATGGTCGACCGGTCACGAAGCTGAATGAGCTTGAGTGGGTCAAGGGTGAGATTTTTGCCAATGTCTGGATGACCAATCGCATTGCCCGGATAGATCCAGTCACGGGGCGCGTAGGGGCCTGGCTTGACCTGACAGGTTTGCCTGAGACTTTGCAGCATGGGGATTTGGACGCCGTGTTGAACGGCATCGCCTACGACCCTGTACAAGATCGACTTTTCGTCACCGGCAAGATGTGGCCTCACCTGTACCAGATTTCCCTATCACCCCTGGAAGGCGCAAACCGATGACCAGTTCCGGCGGCGACCTTGAAATTCCCGCCCCGCCTCCAGGATTTAAGGCGATGGAAGGCCGGGGGCATTTTTCGAGTCACAATGGCCCCTATTTCTATCAGGAGGGGCTGGCGACCGGGGCAGGGCAGGCCTTCTTTGCCTTAGATCGCCATGCCAATGGTCTGGGGCTGGTTCACGGTGGCATGCTGACCGCGTTTATGGACGGCCTACTGGCTGCTGCGGTTTTCCGTGAAACTCGTGCCATTGCCGTCACGATTCACCTCTCCATCGACTTCCTGCACATGGCCCGGGTCGGAGAATGGGTATTTGGCGAGAGTCATGTCACCCGGGCGACTCGAGATGTCGCCTTTGTCGAAGGCCGGGCTTATGTGGGCAAGCGCGATGTGGTGCGGGCGTCTGGCGTCTTCAAACTGATGCAAAAGCGACCGACTTAGCCCATCTGTGGTCTGGCGCATTGCGGTATGAGTCAAACCTCTATATCGCAACCGCTGACCGTGGTTTCGGGGTGTAGCGCAGTCTGGTAGCGCATCTGGTTTGGGACCAGAGGGTCGCAGGTTCGAATCCTGCCGCCCCGACCACGTCGTCGAGCTAGGAGCGGACGAGGGACCAAATGCTCGCGCGAATCTATCAACCCGCTAAGACAGCGATGCAGTCGGGTAAGGCTAAGACCAAGGCCTGGGTTCTTGAATTTGCGCCAGAGTCTGCCAGACGCCAGGACGTTCTGATGGGGTGGACTCAGACCACCGACATGGATGGCCAGACGCGTTTGAGCTTTGAAACAAAAGACGAAGCGGTCGCCTATGCCGATCGTCACGGCATCGCGTTTCAGGTCTTTGACCCCAAGCCGGCCAAGAAGATCATCAAGGCCTATGCGGACAATTTTGCCTTTGGACGTAAACAGCCCTGGACCCATTAGGGTTCTAAAGGCCCCTAAGTGCCCGTAGCTCAACTGGATAGAGCACCTGCCTTCTAAGCAGGGGGTTGCAGGTTCGAGCCCTGCCGGGCGCGCCAATTCAAATCAAAGGCAATGCGAGCGGAGTCGCCTCCGCCCGCCGATTTTCTTAGGCCTTCGCCATATTGATCACGTGCATCTGGGTGAATTCGGCGAGGCCTTCCTCGCCCAGTTCATTGCCGATGCCGGACAG
>CAITHQ010000005.1 GCA_903892305.1 uncultured Alphaproteobacteria bacterium | reverse complement strand
TTGATGATGTCACGCTCCGTCTCCATCTCGATGGAAATTGGAATGATGGTCAATATAGCGCGTCAGGTGACGTCAGTACCGGAACCAAGGATGCCAACGGTAAGACAATATATCTGCCGCAGTTGAAGACCCAGAAGGGTACGATCTTCAATGCCCGGGTTTCCGTCGGTGATATCCAGGTCGGCGAGTTAGGGGCAAAGCTTAACATGGCCATCTGGGTCCGAAATTTGCTGGATAAGAACCTTCTGATTGCCCGAAGCGGCAGCTATGTGCAGGCTTCAAGTAGCGTTTCCGGAAGCTTCAACGATCCGCGCACCTACGGTGCGACAGTGTCCGTCAAGTTCTGACGTCATACTGGGGCGCGGCCCTACTAGACAAGTCACGGACGGGTGCGGCCCCTTGGCTGGCACCCGTCATCTGCGCGACATGAGTCAGGGTCATAATTCAACCCAGTCGATGGTTTTACCTGCCGCCTGGCACAGCGAACGGATCATGATATGCGACAGCTGATCGTGCTGCTTTGCACTGGAGGCATTCTAGCAAGCCTTAGCGCCTGCGGTGCCAAGCCTGATGCGGATCGCGCCACAGGCGAACTGCGAATGTCCATGCAGGGGTCCAACGATGACCCAGCCGTCGTGAAGCGGCGTGACGCCTATCAGAAGTACCTTGGAGAGGTCACGGGGCGGCCCGTCAAACTCTATGAGGCCTCCGATTATAACGGCGTCATTCAAGCTCTTGCCTCAGGGCAAGTAGATGTCGCGACCCTCGCTGGCGGCGGCTACGCCAATGCTGATGCCCAAGTCGGAAACAAGGTCGCGCCCATTCTGACGACCCGTCGCGCGGATGGCGGGACCGGGTATTACTCCGCGCTCATCGTCAAGGCCGACAGTCCCTTTCGATCGATCAAAGACTTAAAGGGGCGCAGCCTAGGTTATGTCGATTTCAATTCGACGTCTGGCTACCTTTACCCTCGGGCTAAAATGCGGGCCGCGGGCATTGACCCTGAACCCTATTTTTCGAAAACGGCATTCGCAGGTGGCCATACCCAGGCGGTCATGTCTTTGGCCAATGGCCAGTTCGACGCGACCTTCGTTCAGGTCTCGGGCGGAGATCCTGAGCACGGGTTCACAACAGGCGCTGTCTATACCATGGCGCGGCGTGGCCTTGTGGATGCCAAGGACTTCCGGACGATCTGGGTTGTGGGTCCGGTTCCGGATACCTCCATTGTCGTGCGCACAGATCGACCCCAATCCCAGATTGATATTGTTAGAGGAGCCATGGCTGCGCTGGCCTACGATCAGCCGGACCTCTGGATAGATATCGGCCAGCCCGCAGGCTCAGAATATACGGCGATTGATCGGCATCACTATGCCGAGGTCATTGCGCTTCGGAACGCCGATATTGCCCAGCGCCGCCTGGGCCCGAATGATAAAGGGGCACCCAAATGAGACGGCTTCTCGTCCTCATAGGACTCATGGTTCTTGCTCCAGGCTTAGTCGCAGCGGCACCCTTCCGGCTGGCGTCGCATGCCAATATGACCTCACCCTGCCGCCCTTTGACGCCTGATGCCCCTGCTGGACAGCGGGCTCTACACAAGCTGCTAGCTCAGAGACTAGGCGTCGTCGTGCTGGACTGCCCCGTGGCCGGGGCTCGCGGTGCAGCCGATGCACTTGTCGCAGGCCAAGTTGATATGGGTGTCCTAGATCCCGCAGCCTACGGTCCCGTATCTGACAAGGTGCGCGCCATTCTGACCTTGCGCCCCAAGGGCGGCTTGATCCGTAGTCAGATTGTTACAGCTGTACGCGCGAGTGGAAGCTTCAAATCCCTTGGGGATGTTCGAGGTCACCGTCTGCTGTTCGTGAGCGCCGCACCTTATGATCGTGATCAGCCCAGAAAGGCGCTCGCCGACCAAGGTGCTGGGCCATCCTTCTTCTCAAGCGAGACTGTGGCCTCCTCAGCAGATGACGCCTTGGCGCGGCTGCGCAGGCAGGATGGCGATGTCGTCGTGATGAACGCCGACGCCTGGCAGCGCAGCTGTCGCGGAGCCAAGCCGCAGGATCAGCCCTGCGGGGACCTCAGAATGATCTGGAACGGCCGACCAAGGGCAGATAAGATCG
>CAITHQ010000004.1 GCA_903892305.1 uncultured Alphaproteobacteria bacterium | reverse complement strand
CGGTATTTCTGCGCCTGCTGCCGACCATCGTCACAACGGGCACCTTCAAGTATCGCAAGGTCGATCTGGTGAGGGACGGCTTCAACCCTGATGAGGTTAAGGACAAGGTCTTCTATCGGACCCCAGCCAAAGGTTATGTCCGCTTGACCCGTCCGACCTATGCCAAAATTCTGGATCAGGGCGTTAAACTTTAGGCTGGTGTGTTGTGCGATCCATCGCAGCCCTGTCTAAATGGACGCCTGTTCAGGAGACTCTCATGTTGCGATCTAAGTTCATCTGCGGTTTCTCAGCTCTGGCGCTTTTGATGGGCGCGGGCGTAGCTCAGGCTCGCAGCGTGCCCGCCGACAAGGCAGCGATCGACGCACAGCTGAACACCTTTTATCCGCACCTGGACGCTCTTTATAAGGATATCCACGCCCATCCGGAACTTGGCTTCCAAGAAACCGAAACGGCCAAGAAGCTGGCGGCAGAAATGCGCGCCCTGGGCTTTACCGTGACTGAGCATATTGCGGGGACAGGCATTGTCGCCATCTATAAGAACGGGCCCGGTCCAACCGTTTTGGTGCGTACCGAAATGGACGCCCTGCCCATGGAGGAGAAGACAGGCCTGTCCTATGCCAGCCATGTGATCGCCACCTGGAACGGTAAACAGACCCCCGTCGACCATGCCTGTGGCCACGACATCCACATGGCCGCTTGGGTTGGGACAGCCCAGGCTCTGGTGGCCATGAAGTCAAAATGGCACGGAACCTTGATGTTCATCGGCCAGCCAGCAGAAGAAACCACTGGCGGCGCGCGCGGCATGATCGCTGATGGTGTCTTCACCAAATTCCCTAAACCTGATGTTGGTTTTGCCCTGCACGTGGGACCAGCTGCCTATGGCGAGGTGACCTACCGCCCCGGGGTGAACAGCTCAAACTCCGACAGTCTGGAAATCTTGTTCAAGGGGCGCGGCGGGCATGGCTCGACCCCGAGCATCACCATTGACCCTGTGATCGAGGCTGCACGCTTTACGATGGATGTGCAGACCGTTGTCAGCCGCGAGAAAGACCCTGCAGCGTTTGGTGTCATTACGATCGGGGCCATTCAAAGCGGAAATGCCGGGAATATCATCCCTGATACGGCTCTGCTTCGGGGCACTATTCGTAGTTATGACGGTGGCGTGCGCGCCAAGCTGCTGGACGGCATTCGGCGCACGGCCGCGGCTGTCGCTGCTATGGCTGGAGCGCCAGCCCCAGATGTCGATCTGGTGGTCGGCGGTCGCGCGGTGATCAATGATGAGGCCGTCACAGCAAAGACGGCGGCCGTTTTCAAGGCCGCCTTTGGTACTAAGGCTTCGGTCCAACCGACACCTGGGCCGCAAAGCGAGGATTACTCCGAATTTATCATCGCTGGTGTGCCCTCGCTGTTTTTCGGGATTGGCGGCTATGATCCGGCCAAGATCGCCGAGGCCGCTGCTAAGGGTCAGGTGCTCGCCGCCAACCACTCGCCCTATTTCGCCCCTGTGCCTGAGCCGACCATCCGCAATGGGGTCGAGGCCATGACCTTGGCGGTTCTTAACGCCATCACGCCCTGATTTAGGTGCGCTTACCTTTTGCTTTTTTGGAGATGACCATGACCCTGAAGTCTGTCGGCCTCGCGGCCATCCTGTCCTTAGCCTTGGCGTTTGCCGGTGGAGCTGAGGCGGCACCGGACTATGCCGTCATCAAGATGAGCCAGACTGTGGACGGGCCTGCCGCTGCAATCTGGGCCAAGGTCGGCGGTTTTTGTGATCTCGGCGTCTGGATGAAAATTGATTGCAAAATCACGTCCGGTGACGGCGGCATAGGCAGTGTGCGTAGCATAGCCGGTGGCCGGGTGACCGAGGTCATGGTCGGCAAGACCGATCTTTCCTACGGCTATGCCCAGCCGGCGGTGGAGGGTAAGTTTTATAACCTCTATCACGGTTACCTCGAGGCCCAGGCGGTCACGGCCAAGACCTCTATTCTCAACTACACCCTGACCTACGACGTCTCCAACCTGCCTGATCAGGCCGCCAAAGACGCCGACATTGCCCGCCGTCGCATGATGTTCATGGGTGCCTTGAACGCCATGAAGACCCTCGCCGAAGCCAAATAGGATAGGGGCTGCGACCCTAGAACCGCTTTTGGATCACGCCACGCACGGCGAGGTCCGAGGCCGCCTGGGGTGCGTTTGTGCGCCAGGTGAGATCGGCCTGGACGTAGGTCTGCTTGCCCATCATGCGGGCATAGCTGACCGCCATGTCGGTTTCCATCGGTCCGCTTCTCAGGGCGGTGTCTGCAACGGTGGTGTGATTATAGCCTTCACCGTCCACTTCGGTCTGAGCTAGGGCGACATAGCCCGAACGCAGCTGCAAGGGCTGTTTGGCGCTGAGGGTCAGCCGATCGCCTTTGGCAGCGAGACTGGGCAGGGTGAGGGCGATCCCATAACCCTGGGATTTCAGATCGCTCACATGGGAGATCAGACCCTGGGTGATGTCACGGCTGGGCGTCCGCGCATCGGCAAAACTAAAGCTCAGCGAACGACCCGCACCAAGATCCACCACGGTGGTGATTTCGGCTTCATAGCTGGTCCCACCCTGACCGAAGTTGAGGGCGCTCATTGGGCCATAGGAGGCACCTAGCAGGCCAGACGTCTCATCGAGGGCAGAGACCTTAACGCCAAAGGCGATGGGGCCTGCCCCTTGTGCTGTCAGGCCAAGGCTGGCCGACCGGGCGACACGGGCATTTGCGCCTTGCATGGCCAGTGGCTGATCCGGCTCAGGTGTTTGAGACCATCCAGCCGCAAGCCGCAGGTTCTCGGAGATCGGTGCGCCGAGGTTGGCTGAATAGCCACCCTGGGCCAGGGCATTTAGACCGCCAAGTCCTATCTCTCCCATAGACTGGGATCCCCAAAGCGCGTGATCGAAGAAGCTTGAGGCCGAAAGACCATAGCCACCTGCCACGGAGAAACCTGCGCTGGTGGTATAGGCGAGGTAGTTGATCGGAGGCTGCGGTGCGGCTCCACCTAGTCGATAGGCCCCACGGTCAAATCGGTCTTTGGCCAGGGTGCTGAGCGTATCGCGATAGATCTCAATCTCGCCGCCGCCGGCCAATTTGAGCGAATTCGTCCAGACGGGATTGTAGGTTAGGGAGGATAGGCTCACCGCCGTGCCGGCCGGCTTGCTGATCAGCGTCGATAGATTGGCCGCGAAGTTGCGGCTATATCCGTCAAACACCGTGTAATTGTTCAGTGCCGTTCCCAAGGACTTGAGTGACCCAAGGGTCGTGCTGGTCAGAGTGGCCGTGCTGCTGGAGCCCAGGGCGATCGAGGTTCCGGTCGGGCTAACAGCGCTCAATGCGCCTAAGGGCGAAAAGGCCTTGGTCAGGTTCAGAAGACCGACCCCGTAGGTCGAGTCCGCGCCAGCGGCTCCCAGATCGGTCGCCGTCGCCAGCAGGACGGCTGCGGCGGTTCCATTGCGGGTCAGGGCGGGCCAAGTCTTCTGCAAGAGCGCCACTGCCCCGGTCACCACGGGGGCCGCCATTGAGGTGCCAGACCATGCACCTAGGGCTGTCGCCCCATAATTAATCGCTGGAGCGACAATGTTTTCGCCCGGGGCCATGAGCCAGAGTGAGGTGTAGGAGACAGTCTTAGCCGCCGTTGTTGTCGTGGCTGCGGCCGTGGCAGTTCCGGTTCCTGGGGTGTTGGAGAAGCTGGATTTGGCATTGGCGCTGTTCACAGACCCTGCAATGAGCAGGTGTGTCAGGGTGGCTTGGGTCAAACCCGTGGTATTGCCGCCGCTCAGCAGGGTGGTGCTCTCGTTGCCGCCTGCATAGACCAGCACCGCGCCCTTGCTGGCGGCATAGTTCATGGCCTTAACGATATTTGAGGTTGGCATATAGGTCAGGCTGAGATTGATGACGGTAGCCCCAGCGTCTGCAGCCTTGGTGATGCCGTTGGCGATATCGATGTCAAAGCCCGTTCCCTGGGCACTCATGGACTTTTCCGAGACGATGGTGACTCCAGAGGCGACCCCAGACATCAGCGCCGTGGTTCCGGTAAAAGCGCCGGCGGCAATGGATGCGACTGCGGTGCCGTGACCCTGATCGTCTGTGACCCCATTGCTGCATTTGAAGCTCACAGCCGCGCAGCTGGACAAGGCCGAGACCCGTCCTATGACTTCTGAATTGCTGGCGATAATGCCCGTGTCGACAATTCCGATTATGACTCCTGCGCCACCCTTGGCACCCGTTGTCGTGGTGGTGGGAAGCGATATCTGGTTCAGCCAGGGCGTCGAATAGTTTGTCGCCGTGGCGGCCTTGGCTGTGATCAGGGGTGTGACCGTATCAGTAATTCCGGCGGCCTCTGCCTGCCCAGCCACCAGAGCGATGACGGCGCCCGTTCCCAGCCAAAACAGTTTCATGTGTTGTCCCCATCAATATCCAGGCGGGGATAAACACTCAGCGTAAACAGACATGCTACCTATAAGAGTAAATTTGTATTTACCGTGCTGAATTCATGAAAATGCCGGTGTCTATATCCACCTTCTGTTTAGGTCTGTCGGGCTCATTGTTGTGATCGGGCGCGGACTTTGCGGCTGGCGCTGTGGTGGACCCTATGAATTTCGCAACACCTATCGCCCGTCCTGATGACAAGCTGCTCGGTCTTGAGGTTTTACGGTTCACGACCGCCTTGGCCATTCTGCTCTGGCACTATCAGCATTTCGCATTTGTCGGCCTAACGGCGGTGAACTTTGTCGCCGATCGCCAGCCCTTTTATGGCCTGTTCAGCCTGTTCTTTCAGCAGGGCCTAAGGGGTGTGCAGATCTTCTGGTGCATTAGCGGCTTCATATTTTTCTACAAATATCGAGACACACTTTCTGAGCGGAAGCTGGATGGGCAGACTTTTTTTGTCCTGAGATTTTCAAGGCTCTATCCCCTTCACCTTGCCACACTGCTGCTGGTCGTTGGCCTACAGGGTCTTTATGTCGGGTCTCATGGAGTGCCATTCGTATATGAAAACAACAACTTAAAACACTTTCTCCTGCAGATTTTCATGGCCTCATATTGGGGTCTGCAAGATGGCTACAGCTTCAATGGACCTATCTGGTCAATCTCAATTGAGATCCTGATCTACGTGATCTTCTTTGTTGGCTTACGGCTATTTGGCCGGTCGATCTGGGTGAATGTCGCCATGGTCGGCCTCTATCCATTGGCCAGGGTATTGGGACTCTACAGTGTCTTCATTTTGGGCTTGAGCTACTTCTATGCAGGTGGGCTAGCCGCCATTTTCCGATCCCGCCTGGTCGGGCACCGGCTCTGGCCTCAGGTGCAAGCGGGAGTACTGGTCTGCCTGATTGCGGGCCTTGCGGCGGCCGCTGGACTTCATGTCTTCAACGACAAGCCTATGATCAATGACGCCCTCCTAATCCTGACACCCCTGGTTCTCGTCCTGGCATCTGGTCAATTGCCAGTTCCAAGCCTTGTCGCCCGGATAATCAAGGGTCTGGGGAACCTGACCTATGCCAGTTATCTGCTGCATTTCCCGCTTCAGTTAGCGGCCGTTCTGGTGTTTGCGGCCTTGGGACTCGCAATTCCCCTCTACGATAACCTCTTCTTCCTCGGCTATTTCGCGTTGGTCCTTGGGGCTTCCTATCTGGTCTTTTGGATCTTCGAGAAGCCCGTTCAGGATGCCCTTCGAAAAGCCTGGCTGATGTGAGGTTTGCGGAAATCCCGCTACTTGGCGGCGGACTCGCCTATATGTAGGCCATGGCCTCAGACCTACCGGCTCAACCCCTGCAAGGTGCTGCCCTGATCAAGGATCAGGTGCGCCGACTTCCGGATTCGCCGGGGGTCTATCGCATGATGGGAGAGGACGGCGAGGTCCTCTATGTGGGCAAGGCGCGGTCGCTCAAGAAGCGTGTGATCCAATACGCCCAGGGCCGGTTTCACACGCAACGCATCGCTCTAATGGTGGACCTGACCCGGTCCATGGAATTCGTCACCACCCGAACTGAGACTGATGCCCTGCTGCTAGAGATCAATCTGATCAAGCAGATGAAGCCTAAATTCAACGTCTTGCTGCGGGACGATAAGAGCTTCCCTGAGATCGTGATCCGCCGGGAACACCCGGCGGCCCAGTTGCGTAAACATCGGGGCGCACATACGATTCGAGGCGACTATTTCGGGCCATTTGCGTCGGCGCATTCGGTGACCAAAACCCTAAATACTCTGCAGAAAGCCTTTCTTCTGCGGTCTTGCTCTGACAGCGTCTATGAGGCCCGCACTCGTCCTTGCATGCTGCATCAGATCAAACGTTGCGCTGCGCCCTGCACAGGCTTGATCAGCCTTGAGGACTATGCCGGACTCGTGGATCAGGCTGAAGCCTTTCTGCGAGGCAAGAGCCGGGCCGTGCTCGCCACCCTGTCGTCGCAGATGCAGGCGGCCTCTGACGATATGGAGTTTGAGCTGGCGGCCCGTCTGCGCGATCGCATTCGCGCCCTGGCCTCGGTCTCCCAGGAGACCCAGATCAATCCGGAATCCCTGGAGGAGGCCGATGTCTTCGCCCTGCACGCTGAGGGAGGGCAGGCCTGCATGCAGGTCTTCTTCTTCCGGGCGGGTCAGAACTGGGGAAACCGCGCCTATTTCCCAAGGGTCGATAAGACCGATGGCGATGCAGAGGTCATGGCCGCTTTCTTGGGCCAGTTTTACGACGACAAGCCCATCCCAAAGTTGGTCCTGACGAGTGTTGAGCCGGCCGAGACCGATCTGTTGAGCGAAGCCTTTGCCATAAAGGCTGGTCGTAAAGTCGAGATTTCCCGCCCGCAGAGGGGCGAAAAGCGCCAGCTGGTGGACGACGCCCTCACCAATGCGCGGGAAGCCCTAGGTCGCAAGATGTCGGAGAGCTCAGCCCAGTCAAAGCTGCTGACAGGGGTTGCCGAAGCCTTTGGCCTTGAGGCCGATCCAGAGCGGATTGAGGTCTACGATAACAGCCATATCATGGGGACCAATGCGGTTGGCGGCATGATTGTCGCGGGGCGGGATGGTTTCCAAAAGAGCCAATATCGGAAGTTTAATATCAAGAGGACGGACATAACCCCAGGTGATGACTATGGCATGATGAAAGAGGTCTTCCGCCGCCGATTTGCACGGCTGGTGAAGGAGGAGGAGGCGGGCGATAGCCATGCCCGCCCAGATCTCGTTTTGGTGGATGGGGGCGCTGGGCAACTGGCGGCGTCGCTCGACATCTTTGAAGAGTTGGGCATTGACGATATCGCCATTGTCGGCGTGGCCAAGGGCCCAGATCGTGACGCCGGATTGGAGCGTTTCTTCCTGCCGGGTAAGCCGCCCTTTATGCTCGAGCCTAAAAGCCCTGTGCTCTATTATCTTCAGCGTTTACGGGATGAGGCACATAGGTTCGCCATCGGCACCCACCGCATCAAGCGAGCCGCTGACATGTTGAAAAACCCCCTAGATGAGATTGAGGGCGTCGGTCCAGGTCGTAAACGAGCCCTCCTGCACGCCTTTGGGTCGGCCCGAGGTGTTTCCCGCGCCTCGGTGGAGGATCTGGCTAAGGTCGATGG
>CAITHQ010000003.1 GCA_903892305.1 uncultured Alphaproteobacteria bacterium | reverse complement strand
TTGGCTCCGAGTGTCGACTGGAAAATCAATGAATCTTCATGTGTGTCGTCCCACTGCGCCTGGGCCAGACGTTCAGGGCTGCGTGTGCGGTAGAGACGCTGAACCTCAGTCAGGTCTGCTATCTGGGCGTCAGACCCGTCTGCCGAGGGAGCCGGCAGGATTCGCGCCGGGTCGACCTGATCCTGTGTCAGGATCTTCAGCGTCTTCATTGGCTTGGCAGCAGGCGGTGGCGCTGGGACTTGAGCGGTCGCTCCATGGCTAGTGGCCAGCGTCAAAGCGACTGCACAAGCTGCAAGAACGATCTCGCGACGAAGGACCATTTGAAGTTCTCTTGTAAAAATGAAGACGAACCGTCACGCGCCAACGGGTCAGGGATGTAGGTGGATATTCAACTGAGAATTCAGGTGAATAGAAAACGGCTAGAATAATCTCTCAAATAAGTCTGCCCTTCCTGGCGCCATTTTCAAATGAAGCTTCGATGACAGCTCACAATAGGTAGGCAATAATTCAGACCACGGATTGTCGGCATACTGAATATAGAAGTTTTTTTGTCTGTCCTTTGCCAGAAACCGCTTATCGCAGTTCTTCAATAATTGATCTGCTGGCATTGCAGAGTGGAAGCGGCTTAAGAACATATTCCAACCGCAGATCGACTGCGATCGCTCCAAGAGGAAATCCAATGAAATCAGTGTCTCTTTTCGTCATGGTAGCGACTGCGGCAATCACTTTAGGTTTCAACTCAGCAGACGCCGGGCCGGCGCCCGCCTACACAATGAAGGCTGCAATTGAGGCGTCAGACGGCGGTTGGGATTTCTCCGCCTTCGACCCCGTTCACCGCAGACTCTACATTGCCCGCACAGATGGCGTCACAGCGATAGAAGTGGATGGCGGCAAGGCCACATCCCATTTGGCGACGACAGGCCGGACCCACGCCGCCATCCCAATTAATGGCGGCGAAGAGATCCTGGTCACGGATAGCAGTAGCGGAACGGCCATCATCGCAAACGCTATGACCGGCGCAGTCAGGGCGACTATTCCCACGGGCAAGAAGCCTGACGCCGCAATTGTCGAACCGGCCACAGGACTGATCATGGTCTTTGACAATTCCGGCGGCGGCGTAAACCTGATCGATCCGAAGTCCGGGCGATCGGTCGGCACGATCGCCACCCCAGGCGCGCTTGAATCGGCTGCGACGGACGGAACCGGAAAAGTCTACGTCAACATTGAAGACCTCAACGAAGTGGTTGTGCTGGACGCCAAGACAAAGGCGGTCGTGAACCACTTTCCCTTGAAGGGCTGTGAAGCTCCAACCGGGATAGCCCTTGTTCCATCCTCCAGACTGCTGGTCTCGGTTTGCGCAAATCATCTGGTGACCGTTGTATCTGCGGTTGACGGGACGGCTATCACCAGCCTTCCAGTTGGCGGACGCCCCGACTGGGCGGGATACGATTCCAAGACCCACCTGGTTCTGATCCCGACCGGAGAGGACGGCGTGATCAATCTGATCGCCGCGGAAGACCGAGACAAGGTTCAACTTGTGGGGACCCTGCCGGGACACGTCGGCAGCCGCTCGGGCGCGATAGATTCAGGTAAAGGCGTCTTCTACATGCCGAGTGCTGAATTCACCGCAGTCAGTGGGGGACGCCCCGTTCCAACCCCCGGCACTTTCAGGGTCCTCACCTACAGCGCCGACAAATAGCGGCTGGGAGGGTCGGCAAGAATGAGATCCGTCAGCCTCCTGCTCGCTATGCTCGCCGGCGCGTCTCAGGCGTCGGCCCAAGAGCCGCAAAAGCAGGTCAGTTCAGCCTCCACCGTTCAGGAGTTGACGGTGACCGCTGGTCAGACTCCGGTGCAAGCCCTGATTGACCGCAAGGTTTACACCATCACGACCGACCTACAGGCAGGGTCGGGCGTAGCTGCCGATGTCCTCAACCGAATTCCGTCGGTGAATGTCGACCCTGACGGCGGCGTCACCCTGCGCGGTCAAGGCTCAGTAACCATTCTGGTGGACGGCAAACCGTCGGCACAGTTCAGTGGGGCAGCACAGGGCATGAGCCTGCTGCAGTTCCCGGCGGGCGAAATCGACAAGATAGAGGTCCTCACCAACCCGCCCTCGCAATACAAAGCCGAAGGCACGGGTGGGGTCATCAACATCGTCACCCGAAAGACTCATCGCTCCGGGGCATCCGGCGTGACTCGGATAAATCTCGGCGACAAGCGTAGGTTTGTCGCAAGCCTTGACGGCGCCTACAATCAGAACCGCCTGAGGCTCAGTGGCGGGATTGGTTTGCGCCAGGAAGCCAAAGAACGCCTTGTGACCTCGGAGCGAACCACGCTCAACGCCTTGCCGTCGCCAATCCGGGCGACACAATCCCTGGATGAACGGTTCCGCAGATTGATCCCATCTGCAAGAATTGATCTGGCCTACGATCTCACATCCAGTCGGACGGTGGATCTCTCTCTTGATCACAGGGAACTCAGCGGCGACCGATATTTCGACCAGCATAACATGGCGGGCCCGATCGGCCTTGCGTCGACCTCCATCACCGATCGGCACAGTGACGGGTATGAGTGGTCCGTAGATGACAGTAAGGCCATCAGCCTTGAGCAAAAGCTGAGCCGCCCCAATGAAACCCTGACAGTTTCTGCCCGACGCGGCGCCGTTCGCGAACGGGAGCGGTACGCCTATCGCAATACCTATGCCTTTCCGGCTGCAGACCCGCGCTATGACCATCTCTATCTGAGCCTGGATTTGATCAAGACCCAGTTCAGCTTGGATTATGATCTTCCTATGGCGTCCGCCAGGGAACTACGCTTGGGTTTGTCAGTAGAGGCGGATCAGAACGCTTTCGACAATCGGGGCGATACGGTCACATCGGGTACGGGAGCGATCCTCTCCAATCCGGACATCACCAATCACTTCCGTTATCGACAGAGGGTTCATGCCGCTTATGTCGACTTTCAGACCCTCTTGGGCTCTTACCATTTCGACGCCGGCGCTCGCCTGGAAGCTACCAGTGTCTCGACCCGCCAGATAACGGGCGGAATCTCAGGTGGCTATGACAGCCTGGCGCTCTATCCGACGCTGAACCTAAAGCGCTCATTGTCTGACGACGACACTTTTACTGCATCGGTCTCGCGCAGGGTAAATCGTCCTGATCCGGAATCCCTAAACCCGTTCGCAGACCACCAGGACACACACAATCTGCGGGCAGGAAACCCTGATCTACGGCCTCAGGAAACATGGTCTGTGGAAGCTGGCTACGCCCATGAAGGTCCTCTGAATTACGCTGCGACCATCTTTTTCCGGCAGGACCGCAACAGCTTCACTGAGGTCGTCAGGCCGATCAGCGATGACGTCGTCCTGACAACAAAGGCGAACCTGCCCCGCCAGAGGTCGGGGGGCTTGGAATTCAGCGCACGGGGCAAGTTGGGATCTACCCTTACCTACGGATTAAGTGGTGTGGCTTTCCAGATGGAGATTGACCCTTCTGGCCTGGGATCGGGACAGCAGAAGTCCACGTCCGGACTGAATCTGAAATTCAATCTCGACTATCGCCCCACTGCTCTAGACGTCGCCCAGTTTTCCTTCAACCGGACCGACAAACGCCTGACCCCTCAGGGCCAGATCGATGCGATCAACCTAGTTAACTTTGGATACAAGCACGACTTCCGCCCCGACCTGTCCCTAGTTGTTACGGTGTCTGACCTTCTAAACAGCCAAAGGACGACACGGCACAATGCTTCCGCCGTCCTGGTGGAGACCTTCCAGAGGCATCAATACGGACGGATCGGGTATGTCGGCCTGACCTATACGTTTGGCGGCCCGAAGAAGGGGAAGTCCGGGTTCGACTACGAACAATAGCTAGGAATGCAGTAATAGGCCCAACATTCCCTATAGTCGTTCTCAGCCCCTCGAGCCTACCGCCACAACCACCTCAGCGACTCCGCAAACACCGCCCCGCCGTGCCTTAAATTGTGCGCGCCGGTCCCGAACTCAAACCGGCTGTCATAGCCGGCGAAGCTGAGGGCCTTGGCCAGGGCCTGGTTGGCCAGGGGCCAGTCGCCGTTGACATTGCAGGCGTCATTGACGCCGCCCTGCAGAAAAACCCGGATTGGCTTTCGCGGGGTGACGCCGACCATGTAGGCGTAGTTGTGGCCGCCCAGAATGTTCACGAAGGAGCCGCAATGGCTGAGCACCCGGCCAAACAGCTGAGGGTGCTCCCAGGCGCAGGTGAAGGCGCAGATGCCGCCGCTGCTGATGCCGCAGACCGTGCGATGGGCCGGGTCGTCTGAGAAGCTCAGGCCATGCTCCGCAGCGACCCAGGGCAGGACCTCATTGGCCAGGAAGAGGCCAAAGTCCGGGGTCAGGCTGTCATACTCAAACCGCCTTTGCAGGTTGGCGGCCTCGTTGATCTCCTGGCGGCTGAGCTTGGGGTCGGTGGGGGCGTGGCCGGGATTGACGAAGACCCCGACGGTGGGGGCGATTTCTCCGGCGGCGTGCAGGCTGTCGAGGACCTGGGCGGCGCGCACCGGGCCCTTGGGCGCCAGATAGCCTGCGCCGTCGTTGAAGATGACGACCCGGGCCGGCTGGCTGCGATCCAGACCGTGCGGGATGTAGACGTAAACGACCCGCTGGGTTCCGGCATAGATCTGGGTCTTGTCCCAATCGGCGTGGCGGATCACTTCGCCCTTCGGAATCTCATCGCCCGGATAGGCCTCCGGACAGGGATGATAGACCGCGTCCCCCGGGTGCTGGAGATAGGCGACGA
>CAITHQ010000002.1 GCA_903892305.1 uncultured Alphaproteobacteria bacterium | reverse complement strand
CATGCGGCGGCCTACAAGCACGTGCCCCTCCTTCAGGGGCAGATTCGCCAGGCAGTCAGAAATAATGTCTTGGGCACTCGGGTCGTTGCCGAAGCCGCCATGGCGCAGGGTGTTAAAGGGTTTGTATTGATATCGACCGACAAGGCAGTGCGACCGACCAATGTCATGGGAGCGACCAAAAGGGCCGCTGAAAAACTGGTGCAAAGCCTAGATGGTGAGGGTGGTACCCGATTTATAACAGTCCGGTTCGGTAATGTCCTTGATTCGGCGGGAAGCGTGGTCCCGCTTTTTCGAGAACAGATTCGATTGGGTGGTCCTGTGACGGTGACCCATCCAGAGGTGACCCGCTATTTCATGACGATTCCAGAGGCCTGTCAGCTCATTATGGAGGCTGCAGCGGTTGGCGAGGGTGGGGAAATCTTCGTCCTTGATATGGGTGAACCCATCCTGATTCGCTATCTTGCCGAGCAGATGATTCGGTTGTCTGGCAAGCGGATTGAACAGGACATCCGTATCGATTTTGTTGGGCTGCGTCCTGGGGAAAAGTTGACCGAAGAATTATTTTTAGAGGATGAAAGGCCCATGCCGACGCCTCATGAGAAGTTGCTGCTGGCCAAGTCAGTCGACTTGAATTTGGGTGAGATTGGTGTCATTTTAGATGGCATGAGAGCCTCGGTGGATGAGTTCAATGAGCCGCTGCTGCACCAACAGTTGCTGGCGTTGGTTCCAGAGTTTGTTGAGGCTTAGGCCTTTTACGAGGCTTCAGGCCACGTTTCTAGGCCCTGACAAAAGGATTTGCGATAAGAGGCTTGTCTTTTTGCCGGATTCTCGATAAAATTTTCGGCTTTTCAGGCAATGCCTTTGTTTTGGAGCGCGCATTCATGAAGACCTTCAGCGCCAAGCCGGCCGAAGTAAAACGCGACTGGTACGTCATCGACGCCGATGGGAAGACCTTGGGACGTCTTTCGTCCGAGATCGCTACCCGTCTGCGCGGCAAGCATAAGGCGGAATATACGCCGCATGTGGATACCGGTGACTACATCATCGTCGTCAATGCGGAAAAGGTCCGCGTGACCGGTAATAAGGAAAAAGACAAGATCTATTACAAGCATACGGGCTACATCGGTAACATGAAGTCTGTTGCTCTTGGCAAGTTGCGCCAGACGCATCCTGAGCGGATCATTGAGACCGCAGTGCAGGGCATGCTCCCCAAGAACCCCTTGGGTCGCGCCATGTTTAAGAAGCTGAAGGTGTATGCAGGTTCCGATCATCAGCATCAGGCACAGCAGCCGAAGCTGCTGGAAATCTAACGAGTTCATCTGGATATCCCCATGGCACAACAGCATTACTATGGAACCGGCCGCCGCAAGAGCGCAGTTGCCCGAGTTTTCGCAAAATCAGGCAGTGGTCGCATTCTGGTAAATAACAAGCCCGTTGAAGAGTATTTCGGTCGTAAGACGGACCAGATGGTGGTGCGTCAGCCGCTCGAGCTGGTTGCTCTCGGCGAAAAGATCGACGTTGTTGTGACGGTTTCTGGTGGTGGCCCAAGCGGCCAGGCTGGTGCGATTCGCCACGGCCTCACTCGGGCACTGATAGTTTTTGATGAGAATCTTCGTCAGCCCCTTCGCCGTGCGGGTTATGTGACCCGTGATGCCCGTGAAGTTGAGCGTAAGAAGGTCGGTCTCCACGGTGCTCGTCGCCGTCCACAGTACTCTAAGCGTTAATCTCAATAAGAGATTACTTGGGGGATCGTCTAGCGGCAGGACTACGGACTCTGACTCCGTCAACCAAGGTTCGAATCCTTGTCCCCCAGCCAATTTAGGCATACTAAATCAAGAGGTTACCAAGTGTAGCCTCTTTTTTTGCCCGAAATT
>CAITHQ010000001.1 GCA_903892305.1 uncultured Alphaproteobacteria bacterium | reverse complement strand
GAGCTACTGAAGACCAATCTGGAGAACCAGTATGCGGGGGCTTCGCGCTTTAAGCTGAAGCGGGCCCTGCTAGACGCCCTGGACGAAAAGCATGCCTTCGATTTGCCGCCTAAAATGGTGGAGGCTGAATTCGGTCAGATCTGGGCCCAGGTTCAACAGGATAAAGAGCAGGGCGGCCTGCCGCCGGAAGACGCCGATAAGACTGAAGATCAATTGCAGACCGAGTATCGCAAAATCGCAGAACGCCGGGTGCGCCTGGGCCTCGTGCTGGCGGAGATCGGTCGGGCCAATAATGTCCAGGTCACGGACCAGGAACTCGGTGAAGCCATGCGTCAGGAAGCCATGAAATATGGCCAACAGGCTCAGCAAATCTTTGACTTCCTACGTCAGAACCCCAATGCGCAGGCCCAACTGCGGGCACCGATCTTTGAAGACAAGGTTGTGGACCTTATCCTCGCACAAGCCGAGGTGAGTGACGAAAAGGTGACCAAGGATGAGCTCCTGAAGGAAGACGAAATGCCGGCCGGTTACGATCTCTGATCGCCTGCGGACCGGCCAATTTCTGCAAAATCCCCCGTCAGAAATGGTGGGGGATTTTCTTTAGATCTATCCATCATCTTGCAACCGTCCTGCTGACACGCGATATCGGCAGATAAGGCGGCCCTATGATCAGAGTCGCACCCACTTGATGAAGGGCCATCCTCCCATGCGTGATCCGGCGACGACCGCCCTCAACCTCGTGCCCATGGTGGTCGAGCAAACGAGCCGCGGCGAGCGGGCGTTTGATATCTTCTCCCGCCTGCTGAAGGAGCGCGTGATCTTTGTCAGCGGTCCTGTCGAGGATGGCATGGCAGCCTTGGTCTGTGCCCAACTGCTCTATCTTGAGGCCGAGAACCCTAAGAAGGAAATTCAGATGTACATCAACTCGCCTGGTGGCGTGGTGACATCTGGCTTGGCGATCTATGACACCATGCAATACGTTAAGTGCCCGATCGTGACCCTTTGCATGGGCATGGCGGCCTCTATGGGATCATTCCTGTTGATGGCTGGGGCACCTGGGCAAAGGATCAGCCTGCCAAACGCGCGGATCATGGTCCATCAGCCGTCAGGCGGGTATTCTGGCAAGGCCTCCGATATCGAGCGTCATGCCGAGGACATCATCAAGACCAAGCGCAGACTCAACGAGATCTACGCCAAGCATACTGGCCGCACCTATGAAGAGGTCGAGGACAAGCTTGATCGTGATACCTTCATGACGCCGGAAGAAGCCAAGGCTTGGGGTCTGATAGATCAGGTCCAGGAAAATCGTGGGGACGACTAGAGTCGTTTCCTGACGGTTTCGAGCAAAGCTGGCCAGTTGGTAGGGTTGGTGACGTCAAATCTATCAAAGTCGAGCCCGGACTGATCTCGCACATCTGCGAACAGGCCGATGGGGTCTTCATGAAAATGTAGGAAGGCCCGAGATTTTCGATAGAAAATCCGGGGCTTTTTCTCTTTCAGGCCCCCCATGGTCCTTAAGACGGCGAGAAGCCCCGTAAGGCGGGCTAGTGCTGCGGGACCAGCGTGTTTCACGTGTCTTGGGGGTACTGTTCAGGGCGGCTCAAATAATAGTTGGCGGCCGGCAGGCCCAGATCGGCTTCTACAGCCGCGTTGAAAATCCGTCCGTCAAAACCGCCCCGCGCTCTGCGCTTTTCAAGGCGGACGGCTTCAACATCCTGCGCTGACAATCCATGAAAGCTAGCGAGGGCTAAAATGACCTCCTGCAGATCCGCCAGTTCGTGGGCGAGGTCTGTCTGGGTCTGGGCCGATTGCGCCTCTGCGGCCTCCTCAATCAGCTTGGCGCGGAGCGCGGCTTCGAAGGCCTCATCGTCCATGGAATGTTCGAAGACCCGCAAACCTTGGTCGCGCATGATCGATGGCAACTTGTCCCGGATGAGTTTTCCCACCTTGAACCTGTAACCGAGCATGTTTAGGGCTTTTCCCGAAATTCACGATAGCCGGCATGATCAGCCAGCCTGAGCATTTCTCGATCGCCCCCGGTGTCCCCGTAGGCTGCAGCCAATCTGATGTCGTGGCCAAAGAGTGCACGCAGACGTTTGACTTTTTCTGGGCCTCGGCAATTGGGCGTGGCAAAGCCGCCCGTCAGTCGCCCCGTGCTATCCACCGCAAGTTCGGTGGCGACGAGGGTGTCAGCAGCAAGGCCTCTTGCAAAAGGTGCGATAATAAGGTCGGGAGAGGCTGTGACGATCACCAGTTTGGCCTGCCTTTGTTGCCAATAGCGCCAACTCCTAAGCGCATCTGGGCGCAAGAGCCCCGTGGCTTGGCTCTCTACAAAAGCCAGGGCATCGGCTTCTACGGTTTCCTTCTTCAGTCCAGCCAGGAACTCTTTGACGGCAGCGGCCTTTAGGCGGCCCCGGTCCTGATGCATCAGATAGAACATGGCCGAGGGTATCAGTCGCACCAGGCCGACAGCGAAGCGTAGAAAGGTCACGCGCCACCTCAGGAAGGCCATGAAGGTGTCTCTGGCGGTGATGGTTCCGTCGAAGTCGTAGGCGACGAGCCCTATGTCTTCGAGTTGGGCATCTGCTGACAGCCGCAGGGGCGCGCCGCCGCCCAAAAGTTTCTTGGCCATCTTCGTCCTTTATCCCGTCTTTGCGTCCGGTCTTGCCGACTTAAGCACGGGCTCCCATCTAGGGATTCGTGCAGATCGACCACAGCATGGGGACTTGCTTCCACATATGATCGCGTAGCAAGGCTTGTGATCCTCGCCAGGATCAGAGATTGTCAAGGATTATACAACTAGCTTGGGCGTAGTGTTAAGTGTGGCGTCGTTAATCGCTGCGCCGGGCTGATGGGTATTTCCCGAGCGGATGACCCATCAATAGAGTGAGAAAGACCATGACCAAGGCCGCGAGCGGAGATTCCAAGAGCACACTTTATTGCTCTTTCTGCGGCAAGAGCCAGCATGAGGTTCGCAAGCTGATTGCGGGCCCCACCGTCTTCATCTGTGATGAATGCGTCGAGCTGTGCATGGATATCATCCGGGAAGAACATAAGATTTCCTTTGTTAAATCAAAGGACGGTGTGCCAACCCCGAAGGAAATTCGCGAAGTGCTTGATGACTATGTCATCGGCCAGGACCACGCGAAAAAGGTCCTCTCGGTGGCGGTGCATAATCACTACAAGCGGCTCAATCACGCCTCGAAGAATAATGACGTTGAACTGGGCAAGGCCAATATCCTGCTCATTGGACCGACCGGCACAGGTAAGACCCTGCTGGCTCAGACCTTGGCGCGAATCATCGACGTTCCCTTCACCGTCGCCGACGCGACAACCCTGACCGAAGCCGGTTATGTGGGTGAAGACGTCGAAAATATCATTTTGAAGCTTCTTCAATCCGCAGATTATAATGTTGAGCGGGCGCAGCGCGGCATTGTCTATATCGACGAAGTCGACAAGATCAGCCGCAAGTCTGACAATCCCTCCATCACACGCGACGTGTCTGGAGAGGGCGTTCAGCAGGCCCTTCTGAAGATCATGGAAGGCACAGTGGCCTCGGTTCCGCCCCAGGGTGGGCGTAAGCATCCGCAGCAGGAGTTCCTGCAGGTGGATACGACAAGCATCCTCTTCATCTGCGGCGGTGCCTTTGCCGGCCTGGAGAAGATTATTTCTGCGCGGGGGCAGGGGACCTCGATTGGCTTTGGCGCCAAGGTATCTGACCCTGATGAACGCCGGACGGGCGAGGTGTTCCGTCAGGTCGAGCCAGACGACTTGCTGCGGTTTGGCCTCATCCCGGAATTTGTTGGACGTCTGCCGGTGATCGCCACCCTCGACGATCTGGATGAAAAGGCGCTGGTGAAGATTCTCACTGAGCCTAAGAATGCTTTTGTGAAGCAGTACCAGCGACTGTTCGACATGGAAAATGTTGGACTGACCTTTACGGAGGATGCGCTCAACTCTGTCGCGCGCAAGGCCATTGCGCGGAAGACGGGCGCGCGCGGACTGCGTTCGATCCTCGAGTCTATCCTGCTCGACACCATGTACGAGCTGCCGACGTATGAGGGTGTTGAGGAAGTGGTCGTCAATGCCGAGGTGGTCGACGGTCGCGCCCAGCCTCTGATCATTTACGCTGAGCGCCGTGACAAGGGCGGCGCCGCCTAAAATCAGGCTTAATCCTACAATTAGACGCCCCGCAATCGGCTTGCGGGGCGTTTTGTTGTTTATGGTTCGAGTGATCAGCTTGAATGCGCGCTCAAAGCGGCCACATAAGAGCTCTGACGCATCGCTTTGCGGTGATCGGCAGGCACAGCTCAGGCCTATCGCCTGAGACACGAAATCGAGCCGCGCTCTGCTAGAGCAAGGGAGCCGGCGAGGAGTTGATGTAACATGACTGAGAACCAAACCCTGCCGGTACTTCTTCTCCGGGACATTGTGGTGTTTCCACACCAACCGGTGCCGCTCTTTGTGGGCCGAGAAAAAACGGTTCGCGCCTTGGAAGAGGCGATGAAAACCCCAGACAAGCAGATACTTCTGGCCACTCAGAAGAACAAGGATGACGACGATCCGGCACCGTCGGCGATTTATGATGTCGGTGTTGTTGCCACAGTGCTGCAATTGCTGAAATTGCCCGACGGTACTGTCAAAGTCCTGGTTGAGGGCAAGGCTCGAGCTGCGGTCGTCCGCCTGACAGACGAGCCAGCCTTTTACGAAGCTGAGATTACCTACATCACCGAAGACGGAGCCGCATCGACCGAGGCCGAAGCCCTGTCACGGGCGGTGATCGAGCAATTTGAAGCCTATGTGAAGTTCAACAAAAAAGTGCCGCCCGAGGCCTTGGCTGCCATGCCGCAGGTCGAGGCCCCCGGGGAACTGGCTGACCGCATCGCCTCACACCTCAGCGTGAAAATCTCCGACAAGCAGAACCTCTTGGAGCTGTTCAATGTCGTGAAGCGCCTCGAGAAGGTCTATGCCCTGATGGAGGGCGAAATCAGTGTCATGCAGACGGAAAAGAAGATCCGTAACCGCGTGAAGCGCCAGATGGAGAAAACCCAGCGCGAGTACTATCTGAATGAGCAGATGAAGGCCATTCAACGGGAACTCGGCGAGCAGGATGATCATCGCGACGAATTGGTTGAGCTCGAGGCCCGGATCAAGAAAACCAAACTGTCCAAAGAGGCTCGCACCAAGGCTGAAGCAGAGCTGAAAAAGCTCCGCAATATGAGCCCAATGTCGGCGGAATCTACGGTGGTCCGCAATTACCTAGACTGGCTGCTGTCCATCCCGTGGGGCAAGGCAAAGGTAAAGCCGATCAACCTCGAAAAGGCGGAAGCCACCCTCGAGCAGGACCACTATGGCCTGGAAAAGGTCAAGGAACGGATATTGGAGTATCTTGCGGTGCAGGCCCGCACTGGCGCGCTGAAGGGCCCTATCCTTTGCCTTGTGGGACCTCCTGGTGTCGGCAAGACCTCCTTGGGTAAGTCCATCGCCGAAGCGACGGGCCGCGAGTTCGTCCGCGTCTCCTTAGGCGGCGTGCGGGACGAGGCGGAGATCCGCGGCCACCGGCGGACTTATATCGGTTCCATGCCGGGCAAGATCATCCAGTCCATGAAGAAGGCCAAGTCCACCAACGCCTTCTTCCTGTTGGATGAAATTGACAAGATGGGCTCCGATTGGCGGGGCGATCCGTCGTCTGCCCTGCTGGAGGTGCTGGATCCTGCGCAGAATTCCACCTTCGCTGACCACTATCTTGAAGTGGATTATGACCTATCGCCGGTAATGTTTGTCACCACGGCCAACAGCCTCAACATGCCCCAACCCTTGCTGGATCGCATGGAGATCATTCGCATCCCCGGCTATACCGAGGACGAGAAGGTGGAAATTGCCAAACGTCACGTCCTGCCGAGGCTGACCAAGGATCACGGGCTGACGTCAGCAGAATTTATCGTCCCCGACGATACCATCCGCGATCTCATTCGCTATTATACCCGAGAAGCTGGGGTGCGTTCTCTCGAGCGTGCTCTGGGCAATCTGGCGCGAAAGACCGTACGTGATCTGGCGCGTGAGAAGGTCAAGTCGATCACCATCGATGCTGACTGCCTTGAAAAATACGCCGGGGTCAAAAAGTACAGCTATGGCGAGACGGATGCCGAGGATCAGGTCGGGATCATCACCGGGCTTGCCTACACAGATTTTGGTGGGGACATCCTGACCATCGAAGCCGTGAAGATGCCGGGCAAGGGTCGAATGACCGTAACCGGAAATCTGAAAGACGTCATGAAGGAGTCGATTTCGGCGGCGAGCTCTTATGTTCGCAGTCGGGCCACGCATTTCGGCATAGAACCGCCGCTTTTTGAAAAGACCGATGTCCACATCCACGTTCCAGAGGGTGCTACCCCAAAGGATGGCCCCTCAGCTGGGGTGGCTATGGCAACGGCCATTGTTTCGGTTTTAACCGGAATTCCGATCCGCAAAGATATCGCCATGACCGGTGAGGTTACCCTGCGCGGGCGGGTCTTGCCGATTGGCGGGCTGAAGGAAAAACTGTTGGCGGCGCTTCGCTCGGGCGTGAAAACCGTTCTGATCCCGAAGGATAACGCAAAGGACCTTGCTGATATCCCAGATAACGTGAAATCAGCTCTTGAGATCATCCCGGTATCCACCGTCGATGAGGTCTTGGCCCTTACACTGACGGGGCCGTTGACACCGATCGAATGGGTTGAGCCCGTTATTTCGACGGTCCCAGGCGCACCTGATGATACCGTTGATGATAATATCATCACGCACTAGGTCTCTTTGATCGAATTTGCGGCGCGGGGGCAGTCCCGCGCCGCCTTTGTTTGACGGCTGCTTCCGTTAGGTCATAGATAGCGACAAACGAGTTTGGATCACGGGGGTGGTCTAAATGGCAAAGCCATCGTGTTGGGAGGCGCGAATATGACAAAAGCCGAACTAATATCGGTTATTTCTGAGCGTGCCGATCTCAATAAGGCGCAAGCCAAACTCGCCCTAGAGGTCATTCTGGACAGTGTAACAGGGTCTCTAAAGGACGGAGTCGAAGTTCGGCTTGTGGGCTTTGGCAGTTTCATACCCGTCAGCCGTCCAGCTGGCATGGCGCGTAACCCTCGTACAGGGATGTCCGTAAAAAGGGCCGCTTCAAAGTCGGCTCGATTCAGGATGGGAGAGGGGCTTAAGAAGGCCCTGAACTAAGATCATGCCGCCCCTTTGCGGACCGCCGCGGGGATGGTAACTCCCCGGGGCGGGCGGCTAGCTCAGTTGGTCAGAGCACCTGGTTTACACCCAGGGGGTCGGGGGTTCGAGCCCCTCGCCGCCCACCATCGCATAGGGTCGGTTCATGCACTATCGATCCCTTGGGACCACTGGGCTTCAGGTTTCTGAAATCGGATTTGGCTGCGCAAGCTGGTGGGGGCAAGTAGCCTTCGCTGAGGCAGAAGCCCTGCACCTCGTGCACTATGCCATCGATCATGGTGTGACGTTTTTCGATACCAGTCCGGCCTATTCCAGAGGGAATGCGGAACCGCGGTTTGGTCGGGCATTGAAGGGGCGCGATCTTTCGAAACTTGTCATCGCGACTAAGGCCGGAACGCGGCATGCTCAAGGGCGGGTTCGGCGAGACATGTCCTTGAGCGCGATCGAGCAGGACGTGGTCCAGAGCTTAAAAACCCTTGGCCTTGAGACTTTACCAGTCCTCCAACTCCATGGTCCTGCGGCCGATGAACTGACCCCAGAGTTCCTTGAGGGCCTATTGAACTTGAAAAAGCGCGGGCTGGTGCAAGCCCTGGGTGCCAACAGTTTCGATTCGGAAACCCTTTATAAGATTATCGCTTCACCCGTTTTCGATGTGGTGATGATGGATTTCAATGTCTTGCGCCCAGACCGAAAGGCTTTGGCTAGTGCTGCGCAAGCTGCGGGGAAGGGAGTTCTGGCTGGTATGCCTCTGGCCATGGGACATACCGGTCTACAGGTTCTAAAGCTTCGAGGACTCCGAGACCTCTGGTACGCCGCTCGCGCTTTTAAGGGTCACAGGCGTGACATCGCTCAGGGTACCCGATTTCAGTTCCTGCACCATCAAGAGGGCATGTCCGGTTCCCAGGCTGCTTTGGCTTATGTGCTTAGCCATCCCGAAATAAGCTGCGCCGTGGTTGGCACAACCCGGATGCATCACCTAGCTGAGAACATTTCAGCCTCTGGCATGTGCCTATCCCCTGACCTCACCGCCAAGATTGCAAGGGCTCATGCAGGCAAGTGATTGCCCAAGGCGGCAATTTGATCTTTCATAGGGTCAAAGATCGACAGTCAGTACGATCATAAACGGGAGATGAGCCATGGCCGATGGCACACTGAAGCTTGAGGATGAAGCGCGCGCCCGGGCCTACAGCCTGCCGCTAGAGGATTTCAACCCAGGTGATCCCGAACTCTTTTTGAACAATGCCTTCTGGCCCTATTTTGAGCGCCTCCGGGCAGAAGATCCCGTGCACTGGTGTCGAGAGAGCGAGTTTGGGTCCTATTGGTCGGTGACCCGCTATGAAGACATTATGGCGGTTGATACCAATCACGGCGCGTTTTCCTCCGACGCGGCGCTTGGCGGTATTACTATTCGTGACGCAAGGGCCGACCTGCGGCGGCCAAGTTTCATCGCCATGGATCCGCCTAAGCACGACGAGCAGCGTAAGACAGTCAGCCCCATTGTTTCGCCACATAATCTTCAAAACATGGAACCGATCATCCGCGGTCGGGCGACCCAAATCCTAGATAACCTGCCGATCAATGAACCTTTCAACTGGGTGGAAAAGGTTTCCATCGAACTGACCACGCAAATGCTGGCGACCCTGTTCGATTTCCCCTTTGAAGAGCGGTGCAAACTGACCCGGTGGTCTGATGTAGCGACCACCATCCCCTACAAGGGCGGGCTGGTTGAGACCGAAGAAGAGCGGCAGGCCGAATTGATGGAGTGCTTGGCCTATTTTACGCGGCTCTGGAATGAACGGGTGGATAAAGCCCCTGCAGGCGACCTGATCTCCATGATGGCCCATGGGGATGCCACCCGGAATATGACCCCAGATGAATATCTGGGTAATGTGATCTTGCTGATTGTCGGCGGGAACGACACCACGCGAAACTCACTGACGGGGGGGCTCTTAGCGCTGAGTCAGAACCCAGCAGAATATGAAAAGTTGCGGGCGAATCCCGATCTCATAGTCTCCATGGTGCCCGAAATCATTCGCTGGCAGACCCCACTCGCGCATATGCGCAGGACCGCCCTGCGCGACGTCGAGCTGGGCGGAAAGACCATCAAAAAAGGCGATAAGGTCGTTATGTGGTATGTCTCTGGCAACCGCGACGAGCGGGCCATTCCAGAGCCTGACCGCTTCATCATCGATCGTGAACGGCCTCGTCAGCACCTGAGTTTCGGCTTCGGTATTCACCGGTGTGTCGGCAATCGGCTGGCGGAGATGCAGCTGCGTATCGTCTGGGAAGAAGTCTTGAAGCGCTTCCCGCGGATAGAAGTCCTTGAGGAGCCGGTGCGGGTGAGGTCCAGCTTTGTGAAGGGCTACGAAAAGCTAATGGTACGCATTCCCGCCTAGATTTAAGTCGCGCTCTGCGTATGCCTGCGCAAATTTCTATCCGCGACAAGGGCAGGGCGAGAAGGCTCCCGAACGGGAAACTACTTGACCTTCAGGGCATGGTCGCCTGTGTGTTTGTCCAGATTTTTATGTGAGCCCTGTCCTTTATGCCCACCCTCGGCCCGACAAATAACCCGTCTCAACGAAAGCCAGGCTGGCTCGCCCGGTCGATCCGATGGGCGCTAGTAGCCTGGTTTAAGCGCCAAGGTTGGACCGTTGAGGGCGTGGCTCCGAACCCGCGCAAGTTCGTGGTGATCGCCGCACCGCATACCAGCAACTGGGACTTCGTTTATTTCCTCGGGGCTGCGGATGGCCTCAATCTCGACCTGAGCTTTATGGGCAAGGAGTCCTTATTTCGGTGGCCTCTCGCCAAGGCCATGCGCGACCTCGGCGGCGTTCCGGTGGATCGATCAGCCTCGCACAATGTGGTCGACGCCATGATTGCAGAGTTTGCCGAGCGCGATGAGTTCATGCTGACCATTGCGCCGGAGGGCACCCGTGGGAAGGTCAGGCAATGGAAAACTGGCTTTTATCACATCGCCCTTGGGGCTGGTGTGCCCATGGTTTGTGGTTTGATGGACTATAAGCGCAAGGTGGTGGGTTTGGGCCCGGCCTTGATGGCCAGTGGTGACTATGAGGCGGATATGAAAATCCTTGCCGAGTTCTATCGCGCCTGTACGCCAAAATTCCCCGATCGGGCCATGGTGCTATAATTCCTCTAAGAGACAAACCTGAGGCCTCAGGCTAGGACCAAGGCCGATCTGACTCGTTAGAGCCCCCCATGTCCGCCGCTGATGACCACTGCGCCTTAGCCTTCCGATATCTGGACGATGTTCGATTGTCAGAATCTGAGGCCTGTTTTCGCCTGGCGCTTGCGGCTGATCCCGATCATCTCCTGGCGCGAACCCAGTTGGCCGATCTCCTGCTCTCACTTGGTCGTTGGGAGGAAGCCTGGCCGCTGAATCGGGTCTATGACGAGAAGCCGCGTCCTGACGCGCCGCCCGTTCCATTCCCGGAATGGCGTGGGCAATCCCTGGGGGGAAAATCTATTCTGATCTGGCCGAGGTTCGGCCTCGGCGATCAAATCATGTTCGCCCGATATATCCCAATCCTGCGTGCCATGGGCGCTCAGGTCACCCTCATCGTTCTACCCATGTTCGGAAACGTCTTTGACGGCCTCGATTGCAATGTGGTCCATGCCGCAGATGAGCTCATTATACCGCCCCAGGACTATTGGGTTTATTCAGCGCTGATTCCCAACCGGCTGAACCAGTCCCTTGCGACGGTTCCGACCAGTGTGCCCTTCCTTCGCACGACGCCCTTGGTCTGTGATTTACCGCCGGGGCCAAAGGTCGGCATAGCTTGGCGTGGCAATCCTGTGCACGCCAATGACGCAGATCGAACCTTCTCCCGGGGCAATTTCCAAGCCTTAGAGGACCTAGGTGCTGCTCTAATCCCGCTTGATTACGAGATCAGCGGGGCCACGACTTTGGCGCAGACCGCCGACTTGATCTCAAAAATGGATCTGGTGATTTCCGTCGACACCTCGACGGTGCATCTGGCGGGAACCTTGAATAAGCCTTGCTGGGTGCTCTTGCCCAAACATCGCACGGACTGGCGATGGCTTAGGGATCGCAGCGATACCCCTTGGTATCCCAGTTTGAAACTCTATCGGCAAACGGCCCGAGGCGACTGGGGCCCCGTGATAGCCCAGGTCGCAGCCGACCTTAAGGCCAAGCTTGCAGAGGCCATGTAAAGTCAGAATTTCAAGGAAGAATGGCGCGAATGACGGGACTTGAACCCGCGACCTCCGGCGTGACAGGCCGGCGCTCTAACCAACTGAGCTACATCCGCATCGATGCGCACGACGACGCGAGGGGCGTCTGATAGGTCCCGACCGGAATCGTGTCAACGGTCGAGTTCGATTTGTTCTCTTTCGGAAGCTTTTTCTGTGCGCAACAGCTCGAATTGGTAACAGACTCGGCGTCATGAGCATTTTCGACCAAACGATTTTCCAAAGGGACAAACCGGTGTTTGAACCCTGCGAAAGGCTGGTCTAGAAGAACGCGCGACTCCTTTGGGGATTCCATGACCGCCTTTCTCCTGCAGTACCTGCCCATCGTGATCTTCTTGGGAATTTCCACCCTGATCGCCCTGGTGTTCATCATCGCTTCGGCTTTGTTCGCGCCCAGTGCGCCGGACCCGGAGAAGATGTCGTCCTATGAGTGCGGCTTCAACGCCTTTGACGACGCTCGGATGAAGTTCGACGTCCGGTTCTATCTGGTGTCGATCCTCTTCATTATCTTCGACCTGGAAGTGGCCTTCCTCTTCCCTTGGGCGGTTAGCCTCATGCGGTTGCCCCATGACCAAGTGCTCTTCGCCTTCTGGTCCATGGTATCCTTCCTTGGGGTTTTGACGGTTGGCTTCATCTACGAATGGAAAAAGGGAGCCCTGGAATGGGAGTAATCGTTCCTGCCGGTACCGCGGGCCGATCGACGGTCGAAGGTTACGACCCCAAGGCTCATGACCCGTTTTTTGATGGGATTTCCCAGACCCTAGCCGACAAGGGCTTTATCACGGCAGCCTCAGATGACCTGATCACCTGGGCGCGTACCGGCTCGCTCATGTGGATGACCTTTGGTCTGGCCTGCTGCGCTGTGGAAATGATGCACGCGTCCATGCCGCGCTATGACCTTGAGCGTTATGGCTTTGCGCCCCGTGCCAGTCCGCGCCAGTCAGACGTGATGATTGTCGCAGGCACCCTGTGCAACAAGATGGCTCCGGCCCTGCGCAAGGTCTACGACCAGATGCCAGAGCCGCGCTATGTGATTTCTATGGGCTCCTGTGCCAATGGCGGCGGCTATTACTACTTCAGCTATTCCGTGGTGCGCGGCTGCGACCGGATCGTTCCGGTGGACATCTATATTCCCGGCTGCCCACCCACCGCCGAGGCGCTAGTCTATGGCGTATTGCAACTGCAGAAGAAGATCCGTCGGACGGGGACCATCGAACGATGAGCTGGCCCGCGACCGAAGACCAACTGCTCACCCTGGGTGAGAAGATCATTCAGGCCAGTCACGGCGCCGTAACGGGTGCCTCCTATGCCTTTGGCGATCTGACCTTGACCGGCCCAGCCGATAAGATTGTCCCTGCCCTGACGCTTTTGCGGGATAGGTTTGGTTTCCAGCAGATGATCGATTTGACGGCGGTGGACTATCCTGACCGCGCCTTGCGCTTCGACGTGGTTTATCACCTCCTGTCGCTAACCCAGAATTTGCGGCTACGGCTCAAGGTCCAGACCGACGAGGACACCCCTGTCGACACGGTGAGCGGGGTCTATCCCAACGCCAATTGGTATGAGCGCGAAGCCTTCGATATGTATGGCGTCTTCTTTGACGGCCACGACGACCTACGGCGAATTTTGACTGACTATGGTTTCCACGGACACCCACTCCGCAAGGACTTCCCCATGTCAGGCTATGTGGAACTGCGCTACGATGATGAGCTCAAGCGCGTGGTTTATGAGCCGGTGAAGTCTGTAGAATATCGCAATTGGGACTTCCAATCACCCTGGGAGGGCGCTGATTACGTCCTGCCCGGCGATGATAAGGCGGAGGCGAAATAATGGCTGACGACGCCTCTCAGATACCGGTGGTTCCGGAAACCCCGGTCCGTAAGTTCAACATCAATTTCGGGCCTCAGCACCCTGCGGCCCATGGCGTTCTGCGCTTGGTGCTTGAACTGGACGGGGAAGTGGTCGAGCGGGTCGACCCGCATATTGGCCTGCTTCATCGCGGCACTGAAAAGTTGATGGAGTACCGGACCTACCTCCAGGACATCGCTTATTTCGACCGCCTCGACTATGTGGCGCCGATGAACCAAGAGCATGCCTTCTGCCTTGCCATTGAACGGCTGCTGGGCGTCGATGTGCCGATCCGCGCCCAGTTGATCCGCGTCATGTACTGCGAGATCGGCCGGGTCTTAAACCACCTGCTCAATGTCACCACCCAGGCCATGGACGTCGGTGCCCTGACCCCGCCGCTGTGGGGCTTTGAAGAGCGTGAAAAGCTGATGGTGTTCTACGAGCGCGCCTGTGGCGCTCGTCTTCATGCGAATTACTTCCGACCGGGCGGTGTTCACCAAGACCTGACCGAGTCTTTAATCGACGACATTGGGGCCTGGGCTAAGGCCTTTGATCGGCCTCTAAATGACATCGATAAACTGATCACCGGTAACCGCATTTTCAAACAGCGGAACGTCGATATCGGCGTGGTTACGAAGGAACAGGCCCTGGCCTGGGGCTTCTCGGGGGTCATGGTCCGCGGATCGGGCATTGAGTGGGACCTGCGCCGGTCGCAGCCCTATGAATGCTATAACGACCTCGAATTCGATATCCCCATCGGGCTGAATGGCGATTGCTATGATCGCTATCTCTGCCGCATGCAGGAAATGCGCGAGAGCGCCAAGATCATTATCCAGTGCGTGGACCGTCTTAAGAAGACACCAGGGCCGGTCATGACCTCAGACAACAAGGTCGCGCCGCCTCGGCGTGGGGAGATGAAGCGCTCGATGGAAGCGCTGATCCACCATTTCAAGCTCTACACCGAAGGATTTCGAACACCCGAGGGTGAGATCTACGCCTCAGTTGAAGCGCCCAAGGGCGAGTTCGGCGTTTATCTGGTGAGTAACGGCACGAATAAGCCTTACCGGTGCAAGATCCGAGCGCCGGGCTTTGCGCACCTTTCGGCCATGGACTGGATGAATCGCGGCCACATGCTGGCTGACGTTTCGGCAGTCCTTGGGTCCCTGGACATCGTGTTCGGAGAGGTGGATCGATGAGCGCTCCAGCCTGCATCACCCCCTTCGACGTCGTTGACCGGCAATTCGATGCCTATAACAGCCAGGACCTTGAAGCCTTCTGTTCCTATTATGCAGATGACGCCGTGCTCGCCGACTTCAACGGCGCTGTGACAGCCCAAGGCATTGAGGCCATACGCGCCCGTCACGCCAAACTGTTCTCGGATTTTCCGCAGAACAAGGCCGACCTGCTCAATCGCGTGTCGGTTGGTTCAAAGGTCATCGATCATGAGCGCGTCCTGCGCGCCCCGGGGGGCGTCACCTTCGAGGTGGCTGCCATCTACACCGTTTCGGACGCCAAGATCGTCCGCGTCGACTTTGTGAAGTGAGGCCCGTCCCGTGAGCGT